>CAZIXY010000048.1:0-15707 GCA_964543315.1 uncultured Desulfobacteraceae bacterium
AAGGACGGGCCCGTCTTCTCTCTCGCTAAACTCAAAAATATGCCGGCGGAATATTAGTACCGTGTCCAAGGTGTAGCCTTTGCAAGCGGACTTCATTTCACCATTGATTTTTGCGCCTTTACGTAAGTAAATACGAAAAAAATCCAAAATCCGAAACAAATTCAAGATTCAAATCTCAAATCATTTAAACCCGTTTCGAATTTTAACCATTTGGAGTTGGGATCTGTTTCGAGTTTCCATTTTCGAATTTCAGGTTTTAAAAGCCGTGTTTGAAAAAAGGTCGGTTGGATAAATACTGTACGTTATTTCCGGGAGGCAATCCTAACCGGGGATGGGCTTTTGGTAATGCTTTTTTGCTTCTACCATAAAGGCCGAGCAGTAGCTGCAGAATTTGAATTCAATCGCATCAAGACCTTTGAGCCCCCCAGAAAAGTGCATGAGGCATTTTTCATTCATGCAGTGGCCCAGGTTAAAGGCGTGTCCGATTTCATGGATGGCGACTTTGGCCAATCTTTCCAAGATCAGGCCTATATCCGTTATAGATCCATCCTGGTCTTTTCTCAGCCTGTATAGGGATGCCAGTGCATAAGTTCCCCCCTCCCGGGCTTCGCCAAGAACGTGGGTGAAGATGGGAACGAAGAGATCCACATTGAGTATCCCGATCACCTTTACATGATCTCCGAAGGAAATGGCATCGAGGGATTTGAGAATCACTGCGGCGTTGTATTGATCTCGTCTTTCATCATAGGCATAGGCGGGTTTTTTAAGGGGGGGCAGGATGTCCGCCTTGAGATCCAGATGGGTTCTGATATGGGCAGCAATGTTTTCAAGCGCCGACTGGGGCAGCTCGCCAATGGGCAATACTCCAATGGATAGCGTCTCTGTATTCAATGGATCGGGAGTTTCCAAGCAAAATATTCTTCTATAGGCTCGAAGGCTTACATCATGTCGCTCAAGGCGGCAGGGCCATCTTTGATAAGACCTTACGCCTTATGCTCATAAATTCAAAAAATCCAAAATATTAAGACGAAGGATTAGCGGGTTGAAATGGTTCCCTCACCGCGGCCTTTCAAGATTGTAGCGCTTGATCATCTTGTGAAGGGAGACCCGGTTCACCCCCAGGACCTGGGCGGACCGCGTGACATTCCAATTCTGATCTTCTAAAATTTGTTGAATGTATGCCTTTTCCACTTCTTTGAGCGTTTGCTTTTCCTTTGGATTTATAGGGCTCGCGCAAATGAATGAAAAGTCATCGATCCCGAGGGTTCTGGCTTTTGAAAGAACCACCGCCCTTTCAATGGCATTCTCCAACTCTCTGACATTTCCCGGCCACTCATAATTCTTCAGAAAGGCAAGGGCTTCGGATGTTACATGATCCACCTCCTTGGTGGTTTCATGGCTGTATTTATTCAGGAAGTGCTTGACGAGAAGAGGGATGTCTTCTTTTCTTTTTTTAAGCGGGGGTATCTGAACCGTGATGACATTTATCCTGTAAAACAAATCCTCCCTGAAATTCCCCTCGGAAACTTCTTGAGCCAGATCCCGCCTTGTGGAGGAAATCAATCTGAAATCCACATCGATCGGATCCCTCTCACCGATCCGGATGATCTTTTTCTCCTCCAGGACACGAAGGAGGTCCACCTGCATTTTGGGACTGATTTCCCCAATCTCATCTAAAAAGAGGGTCCCACCGGAGACAACCTCCAAGAAACCCTTACGGGCATGGTCAGCTCCCGTAAAGGCGCCTTTTTGATGCCCGAAGAGCTCACTTTCAAGAAGCGTGTCAGGCAAGGCGCCGCAGTTTATCGCTATAAAGGGTCCCTTTGATCTCAGGCTCTTGGCGTGGATGGCTTTGGCCACCAGCTCTTTGCCTGTCCCGGTTTGTCCGGTTACCAACACGGATGAATCACTTTGTGCCACCTCCGGAATCAGTTCAAAAATATTTTGCATGGGTTCGGATTGACCTACGATATTGTCAAAACGGGTAATGTCTTCCAGGAGGCCCCTTACATATCGGTATTTCGAGTTCAATTTTATTTGGTTGACGACTTTTTCGAGCACAAGGGTGAGCTGATCCGGCTTGAAAGGTTTGAGAAGATAATCACTGGCACCCAGTTTCATGGCTTCCACAGCCGATTCAATGGAGCCATAGGCCGTTATTATGACAACGAGGGTATCGGGATATTCTTCTTTCACCTTTTTTAGGACTTCGAGGCCGCTCATTCCCGGCATTTTGATGTCCACGAAAAGGACTTCAAAAGGTGTTTTCTCAATCCGCTCAATGGCCTCAAAACCGGAGGGAACAGCCTCGACCGCATGACCCGATCTTTTTAACCAGTGAAACAGGGATTCCCTGACTATGAGTTCATCATCCACCACCATGATTTTCAACTTTTCATCCATGTATTACTCCTGTCAGGTTTAGCGAATTTTAGGAGATCGGGAAATGCAACGTGAATGTGGTCCCTTTTCCTACCGTGCTTTTGACTCTGATATCGCCCCTGTGACTTTTCACGATCCCGTAGACGATGGAAAGACCGAGCCCTGTGCCGTCCCCTTCCTTTTTAGTGGTGAAAAAAGGATCAAAAATGTGGTCAAGATGCTTTTCCGAAATACCGACCCCTGAATCCCGAAATACAACTTGAGCCTTTTTTCCCGACCCATCCGGTTTGGATGATATCAGAAGGTCGCCCCCTTGCGGCATCGCCTCGATGGCATTAAAAATCAGATTCAAGAAACATTGCTGTAACTGGTTCACGTCTCCCTTCACAATAAGTATCTCGGTTGAAAGGTTCAGGGCCAAACGGACATCCTGAAGCTCTATTCTATGTCGGGTGAGTGAAATCACGGCCCTGAGAATTTCATTGATTTCCACATCCCTGGTCTCCATTTTGGATTCCCGGGCAAAAGAGAGCAGGCCTGACACGATGTTACCGCAGCGTTCCAGTTCTCCTGACATGAGGTCGAGGTAATCCCTGAATTGTTTGAGATCTTTCGGGCCTGGATCACTCTCCGATAGAATGGATTGCATGAGACTGCAGAAGGTCAACAGCCCCTGGATTGGGTTGTTGATTTCGTGAACACAACTGGCGGAAAGCTTGCCCAAGGAAATCAACCGGTCTTCCTGGACCAGTTTCTCCATGTCATTTTTCAGTTCATTGAGTCGCATGTCCCATCGGGATGAAAGCACCTCGGTGATATCCCGCCAGATTTCAATGACGCGATCGATCTCTCCGTTATCATTAATCTTGACCGGGTAGGTTTCGAGATCACAATAGGTGTGGCGATCTCCCTCGACGAGGTGTTCATGAATGACGTGGGCAGATTGGCCCGTCTTCAAAGTTTCGACCAGCGGACATCCCATCTCCGGTTCCCATTCCGAACAGGGTGAACTGAAACCGTGGGTGATTTCGTAACAATGGCGGCCGATAACCTCTTCTCTCGTTTTATTGACCGACCTGATATATGCCTCGTTTGCATCTATAATGGTGAAATCCGGGTTCAGGACAACGATTCGCTCATTGGCGTGCTGAAGAAGAAACTCGGAGACCACCTTTACAAGGGCAGCCTCACGTTCCTTGGAATCCAACTCCCGATTTAAAACAAAAAGGCTATAAAAGACCTTTCCGATGTTATGATCAAGAATCCACAAATTGTCGGGACTGTTACGAACGAGTTCCAGGTAGGCATCACGGTCATTGGTGAGTTCAATCACCCCATCAAGGCCTTCGATTTCAAAGAGCTCCCGGAAATTTTTAGTTGTGAAGATCCCCAGCTTTTTTGCCAACTTAAAACCAACCCCTCCGGGATTGATGTCGCAGACGCCCACGATGTTGATGTCTGCGTTTGGCAAGGCGCCTTGACGAAAAAGTTCAATGAAAAATTTGGACGCCTTGCCGCCCCCCAGGATGGCAAGGTTTAGGCTCAACTTGCCGGATATGGTATTGGTAATTAGATGGTTATCGTTCATGCTTGACCCTTGTTTTGTGCCGAGCTATCGATGATTTCGCAATGAACGGCTTTCAATAAAAAAGTATAGGCGAAAAAGGGGATTGAGGTCAAGAAAGGAGAAGTGTCTGAAGTTAAAAGTGCCTCAAGTGAGCTAAAGTTATGAAAGGCGTTGTTGCGGGTAAAGGCGTCGTGTCTTTTTCTTTATTATTGGATCATGGGATGGGGTGTGACCCCTTATATTTCATTGATCATGGCCATGATCTGCCCATCATTAAAACCTTTGAGCTGAATCGCGCCACTCCGGCATGAAGCCATGCATAGTCCGCATCCTTTGCATAAGGCAGCGTTTATGGCGGCAGGGCCTTTTTCCGTAAAGTCCGGGGCCCCAAAGGGGCAAACCGTGATGCACACCCCGCATTCACTGCAAAAGGCGGGATTGACTTCCGCCACCGTACCACTGACAATGACCCTGCCCGCAGCCAGATATCCTGCAGCGCGACCGGCTGCCGCCAGGGCCTGTGAGATACTCTCGTCCAAGGACTTGGGATAATGGGCCAGGCCGCAGAGGAAAACCCCTTCCGTGGCAAAGTCTACAGGCCGTAATTTGGCATGGGCTTCAACAAAAAAACCGTCTTCACTTAAGGGGATCTTGAAGAACTTTGCAATCTCACCACTTGAGGGCGGGATAATCGCCGTGGCCAAAGTAATGAGATCCGCCTCGATTTTAATCGGCCTGTCCAGAATGGGATCCCGGACAATCAGTTGAAGAGCCTTTTCCCCCGGTTCAATCGCCGGTTTTTTATCCGCATCATAACGGAAGAACAGGATGCCCTTTGCACGGGCCTCGCGATACAGGTCCTCCCGTTCACCATACGTCCTCAAATCGCGGTATAACACATAGATATCCATGTCAGGGTTGCGGCGCCTCAATTCCAGAGCGCTCTCCATGGTGTGGGTGCAACATACCCGACTGCAATACGGCCTGTCCGGTTCGCGGGATCCGACGCATTGTATGAAAACCGCTGATTGAACCTCGGCCAGCGCGGGATCATCCTCAATAAACCGTCGATCCAGTTCCAGGTGCGTCAATACCCTTGGATCCTGACCATACAGGTATTCGTCGGGCTTGTATTCTTCGGCCCCCGTGGCTATAACGGCAATGCCGTGCTGACGGGTCTGTTCTTCACCATCTTTCGCCTTTAGTACGGAGGAAAAGTTACCCACAAATCCCTCTACCCGGGTCAATTCCGTGGAAAGATACACATGGATATTGGGATCCCTGTCAACCTCTTCGATCAGATGATGGACATAGTCCTGGACACTTTCACCCTTCCAGGTCTTGTAAAGGCGGTTGGCCTGGCCGCCGAGCTCTTCGGAACGTTCTACCAGATGCACTTCATAGCCCTGTTCCGAAAGATTCTTGGCGGCTACGATTCCCGCAACCCCTCCGCCGACGACCAAACTGACCGCATTTAGGTCGAGCTCCGATTCTTGAAGGGGTTCCAGGAGCGTGGCCTTGGCAACGGCCATGCGCACCAAATCTTTGGCCTTTTCCGTGGCGGATCGGGGGTCGCCGCCGTGAACCCAGGAGTCTTGATTTCTGATATTGGCCATTTCAAACAAGTACTTGTTCAGGCCTGCATTAAGCAGGGTTTCCTGAAAGAGCGGTTCATGCGTTTTCGGCGTGCAAGCCGCCACCACCACGCGATTGATTCCCTGCTCCTTGATCACCTGCGCCATTTTGACTTGGGTGTCCTGCGAGCACGTGTAGATGTTGTCTTCTGCGTAAACCACATAGGGAAGGGTTTTGGCGTAGTCTCGAACTTCAGGCACGTCGACCACACCGCCGATGTTGATGCCGCACTGGCAGACGAAAACGCCGATTCGAGGCGGTTCGCCTGAAATATTAAGCTCCGGCGGCAATTCCAGGGTTTGTGTGTCCGACCAACGGCTTTCCTTCAGCAGGGCACTGGATGCGGCGGCAGCGGCCGATGCTTCCATGACGGACTGCGGAATATCCTTGGGGCCTTGAAGGGATCCGCACACATAGAGGCCGGATCTGGACGTGGCCACGGGCAGAAAGCTGTCCGTCCTGGCAAAATTGTATTGATCAAGCTCTATGCCCAGACGCTCTGCCAGTTTCACCGTGTCTTTTCCTACTTCAAAGCCCACGGAAAGGACCACCATTTCAAAAATCTCTTCCTGCATCCGGCCGCTTTCATCCACGTAATGAATTTTTAGATCGCCTGCTCCAAGGTCTTCAACGCTGTGTATTCGTGATCGTATGAATCGCACCCCATGGTCTTTTTCCGCACGATTGTAATACTGCTCAAACTCCTTTCCATAGGTGCGCATATCCATATAGAAGATGGCCACATCCAGATCGCAATGGGCATGTTCCTTGGCAATGACCGCTTCCTTAATCGCATATGTGCAGCAGACCGAAGAACAATAGGGATTCCCGCAATCACCATCGCTTCTGGATCCCACACACTGAAGCCATGCGATCTTCTTAGGTTCCTCACGGTCATAGGGTCGCATCAGATGTCCCATAAAAGGGCCGGAGGCACTCAGCATGCGCTCAAATTCCATGCTGGTGACCACATTGGGGCATTCGCCATATTTGTAGACGTCCAATTTGGATGGATCAAACGTTTGATTTCCCGTCGCCAGAACCACGGCGCCCACCTCGACGATAGACTCCCTTGGCTCATCATCATAAATAACGGCCTCAGCCAGGCATACTTTCTCGCACAGACCGCAGCCGATACATACCTCCCGATCGATGGTGAAAGCCAGAGGCACGGCCTGGGCATACCTGATAAAGGCGGCTGATCGGAGGTTCAGCCCGCAGTTAAACTCATTAATCGCGGTGACAGGACAGGCAATGCTGCATTGCCCGCATCCGGTGCATTTGGCGGGATCGATAAAGCGCGGATGATTGGCCAGTGTGACCTTAAAATGTCCGGGCTCCCCCTCAAGCTCCATAACCTCGCTGTTCGTGATCACATTGATGTTGATGTGCCGGCCGACCTCGACCAGTTTAGGTGAGATAATTCACATGGCGCAGTCATTGGTGGGGAATGTTTTGTCCAATTGCGACATGATACCACCAATGGTCGGGGATTTATCCACAAGATGGACATAGTATCCTGATGTGGCCAGATCCAGAGCCGCCTGCATCCCTGCGATGCCGGCACCTATCACCATGACAGAGCCGGACTGGTTATTTGGGTTTGGTTTCATTTTTTACCCCGCGTTGGAAATCAATATGCTATCAAGAACGCCGAAATTCCAAATGCCGATCTTTGTGCCGCACAATCAGGCGGCCACACCCACAAATTTGGGCGTTGTGCCGTCATATCCCTGAAATTCCGCCTGATGATGTCGTTCCAGTTCACCCAGACGAAGAGAAACCGCATGAACCGGCAAACCGGTTTTGAATGCCAGTTCCCTGACGGTTTGGGCTCCTTCCTTGAGCGCTTCGAGAATCAGTGAACCCTGGTACTCTTCTTCCGATATTCTCTGTAAAAGCTGGTGGTAATTGTTTTCATCCAGGGTTTCCCCATAAACATTTCCCTTCTGCGTCAACTTGACTTCCATGCCCATCAGCCAACGGAGGCGAGGCGATGCCAGGGCCGTTTCAATAGCTGACAGCGGCATTTTGAAGCGTTCGGGATCAAAAGGCCCTGCGTGCTGGATTTGCTCGCTATAGGCCGTCACATACTCTGCAAAGAGCTGTCCCTCTGCCGCGCTCACCCAACGCACACACAACCTATCCCGACCGATACCTGATAGATCCAGCAAGTTGGAGACCACGTCCATTTCTTTGGAAACATGAATATTACCGTACAGGTAATGGCATTCACCCATGTGTCACCCGGAAACAAAGATCCCGTCAAAGCCGCTTTTCAGTCCATTGACCACAAAGATAGGATCGACGCGGCCGGAGCACATGGTCCGGATCACCCTGATGGTCGGTGGATACTGAATTCTCGAAACCCCGGCCAGATCCGCACCTGCGTAGGCACACCAGTTACAAAGGAAGGACAGTATCTTAGGCTCGTATTCTTCGGTCATTATCTGTCTCCCGGCTTTAGGATTTTGATTTGAAAAAGGTCTCTATAAGGCTGTCCCAGCCAAGGGCGGGAAATTGCCCGAACAGGTCTTTGATGGGCTCACCACCGGTGGCTGCCAGTCGCTCGTATTCCGGGCCCAGAAGTTCCATGAGCTTCTTAAATTCTTCTTCCATCCAATGAATAATCTTTTCTTTTATAAAGAGGCGTTCCAAGTCGGGTTCCAGCCTCATCGGCTCCAGTATGAACAGCCATCCTTCCTGATAGGGGTCGCGGTTGATGATCTCCGGATGTGCCATGGCATGGCGGTTCACATCAAAGATTTTTCCGCCTATGGGGGACAGCAGATTTGCGCTGTGACCCTTTCGTGTCCACTGGAGAGCCGTGTGGCCCTGTTTCAGCATGGTTCCCCTGCGCGGCATCTCGAGGTTTTCTGCCGGGCCGAGCACCTTGACCGCGAAGTCATCAACACCGACCTTCAGGCGTCCGCCGGTCTCGAGGTGAACCCAACCGTGGCCGAGGTGGTAATAATAATCATCCGCCACCTGATACCCTGAGACAGAGATATATTTCGTGCCGGTTGCACGCTCGGGGAGCGGTTTGACAGCCAAGGCATTTTCTCCTCCGGCATGAATGGCCGCTAAAATTTCAAGATCGCGAAAGTGCTTCATGTCGATGGCTTTTTGCGGACAGCCTGCGGCACAAATCCCGCAACCCTTGCAGAGCGCGGAAAGGTTTTCCGCTCTGTAACCTTTACCGGGCACCTCAATCAACTGTATGGCTCCAAAGGGGCAGGAGGCTTCACAGAATCCGCAGCCGATACATTTGTCCTGGTTCACCACCGAGACAATGGGCTCCACGTCCACAAAATCTTTGACCAATACATTAGCCGCGCGCGTAGCAGCGGCTTGGGCCTGGGCAATGGATTCCTCAAGCGGCTTGGGATAGTGGGACATGCCGCAGACAAAAACCCCATCGGTTGAAAAATCCACCGGGCGCAGTTTGGCATGGGCTTCCAGGAAAAAGCCTTCCTCGGTAAGAGGTGCTTTGAAATATTGGGCCAGCGTTTCCTGGTCATTGGGAAGAATCGCCGTATAGAGGTTGAGATAATCCACCCGAATTCCCAGAGGGATACCGAGAATGCGGTCCTTGACAGTGATTCGGATTTTTTCCTTGCCGTCTTCCCGGATTTTATCAACTTCAGGCTTCTCATCCCGTGAATATCGAATAAATTTCACCCCGAGTTCCCGGGCCCTCCGGTAGAGGGATTCCCTTTGGCCATAGGTCCGCATATCCCGGTAAAGGACGGTGACGTCCAGATCGGGCTTTTTATTTTTCAATGCTATAGCCTGCATAACGGAGGCCGTGCAGCAGACCTTTGAGCAATAGGGCCGATCCGGCTCCCTCGAACCCACGCACTGGATGAAAGCCACCGCCTCTGATTCCTCAAGCCTTTGGGGCTCTTTTATAAAAAGGTCTTCCAACTCATGCCAGATGGTTACCCGGTCTGTCTGGCCATAGAGGTAGGCGTCCGGTTTTAGGGGATGCGCGCCCGTGGCCAGAATGGCGGTCCCGTGTTTGAGTTCCCTTTCCACTCCGTCTACCTTGACCCTGGTATGAAAATTTCCTACAAATCCGGTCACATCCAGAATGTCTCCGTTCAGCAGGACCTCAATTTGTTTGTGGGCCTTTACACGTTCTCGGTGGTCGGTGAGGTAGGCCCCCACATCTTCACCCTTCCATGATTGTCTTATATTCATACCCTGACCGCCCAGCCGGCCGTCTCTTTCAACCAGGTAGGTTTTGAAGCCCTGATCCGCCAGGTTCAGGGCCGCATTCATGCCTGCAATACCGCCTCCTATAACCAAGGCTGCCTTTATGACATCCAGCCGCATATGTTCGATAGGTTCTGTAAGCGCCACTTTGGAGACCGCCATCCGAACGAGATCTTTGGCCTTCCGGGTGGCATGCTCCGGGTTATCCCTGTGCACCCACGCATCCTGATCACGGATGTTGGCAAATTCAAATAGATAGCGGTTCAACCCCGCCTCCCGGATGGTTTCCTGGAACAGGGGTTCATGGGTACGCGGGGTACAGGCGGCCACCACAACCCGGTTTAGCTTCTGTTCCCTGACGGCCTCCTTGATCGCTTGCTGTGTGTCCTGACTGCAGGTGAAAAGGTTGTCGTCCGCATAGACCACCCCCGGAAGCGTCCTGGCATAATCCCGAACATCGGGTACATTGACAACCCCGCCGATATTGATACCGCAATGACAGACAAAGACGCCGATGCGCGGCTCTTGTCCGGCAACCGATTCCTCTTCAGGATAGGTTTTCTCTTTAATCAGTGTATTTCTGGATTCGCCCAAAAGCGCCAGAGAACCGGCAGAAGCGGCCGAGGCTTCCATGACCGATTGAGGGATATCTTTGGGGCCTGAAAAGGCACCGCAAACAAAGATTCCAGGTCGGGATGTTGCCGTGGGCGAAAAGCAGCTGGTTTCCGCAAAACCGTCCGAATCCAAAAGAACCCCTATTTTTTCAGCCAGCTCACGGACATTACCTGGAATTTCAAGACCAACGGAGAGCACGACCATGTTAAAGATTTCGTTTTCAACTTTTCCGTTTTCATCCACATAGGTCAGTTTCAGGTCATGGGAGCAGGGGCCGGCGGCGTCTATGGTGTGAATTCTTGAGGGGATGAAGCGAACACCCATTTCGTCTTTGGCCCTGTTGCAATAGATGTCAAAATCCTTACCATGGGTTCTCATATCCATATAAAAGATGGCCGTTTCCAGATCCTCACCCGCATGTTCCTTGGCAATGACGGCCTCTTTGATCGCATACATACAGCAGACCGAGGAACAGTAAGGATGATCGCTCCGGTTTATATCTCTTGAACCCACACACTGAATAAAGGCAATCTTCCCGGGTTGGCTTTGGTCGGAGGGGCGACAAAGGCGGCCCTGATAGGGACCCGTGGCGCTCAGGATGCGCTCGAACTCCATGCTGGTGACCACGTTCGGAAAGGTGTCATAACCATACACATCCAGCCCTTTGGGATCAAAGGACTTAAAACCGGGTGCCAGAATAACCGAACCCACATGAATGTTCAGGGTCTGCTGCTGCTGATTATGGGTTTGCAGGGTCACGGCGTCGGCCTTGCAGGCTTCCAGGCACTGGTAGCATTCACAGCACCCCCCACAGTTCAAACAACGCTCCGCTTCTTGACGGGCCGCGCTTTCATCCGCAACGAGGTTCACCTCCCGGAATCCTGAAACTCTCTTTTCCACGGGCAAAGTGGGGATTTGCAGCCGTTTTCCGGGTGTCACATCCTCCGCAATATCCGACCACTGGGTGCCCATGGGGACTTCTTCTTGCCATTCGGTCGGCAAAGTTTCTCCCCGCATGTACATGGCCATATATTTTGCCGCACTCTTTCCCGCATCAACCGCCTCAATCACGGTCGCTGGGCCACTGATCACATCGCCCCCGGCAAAGATCCCGGGCCTGTTCGTTTGGAATGTCTCCGGATTCACCACCATCAAGTTCCATTTTGAAACCTTCAGGCCGTGATCCTTTCCAAGCCACTGCAAATCAGGCTCTTGTCCAACGGCGGCAATCAGCTGATCCGCTTCAACGAAAAACTCCGATCCTTCAACCGGTATGGGTTTCCGCCGGCCCGTCGTATCAGGTTCTGTGAGGCGTGTGCGGATACACTCTATCCCGGATACGTTCCCCTTTTCCTCCACCACTCTCAACGGGGCGACCAGAAAATGAATTCTGATGCCCTCCTCTTCAGCGGCTTGAACTTCTTCTGGTTCCGCCAGCATCTCGTTTCGCGAGCGCCGGTACAGGATATGGACCTCTTCGGCCCCCAGCCTTTTTGCCACACGGGCGCCGTCAATGGCAGAGTGTCCCCCCCCGATGACAGCCACTTTCCTACCCAGATGATCGCAGGCTCCCAGATGTACCTCCCTGAGAAAAGAGGTCACATCGCGCACCCCTTGAGCCCCCTCCTCACCGGCAATGCGAAGCTTCAGCCCCTTCCATGCGCCCGTGGCTATGAAAACAGCATCGGCCCCATGATGCATCAAGTCTTCAAGGGTCACATCCCGTCCCAGTGGGGTGTTGGTTTGAATGTCAACACCATAGCGTTTCAAATTTTCAATCTCTGCATCAAGCACGTGGCGCGGCAGGCGGTGTTCCGGGATGCCGTAGCGCATCATGCCCCCCGCTTCAGGCATGGATTCATAAACCGTCACCCTGTAACCGTCCCGGGCGAGAAAATAGGCCGCAGACAGCCCGGCAGGGCCTGAGCCCACAATCTCCACCCTCTCTTTCCGGGGACTTATTTCGGGGATGGGGATATCGGCAAGACTGACGTGATCTGCGGCAAAACGTTTGAGTTCTCGAATGGCCACGGCGTCATCCACTTCCAGGCGTCGGCAGCTCTTTTCACAGGCATGGGGGCAAACCCGGCCCAGAACACCCGGAAACGGCAGATCCCGTAGAATGATCTCAATAGCCTCCTTATACTTACCCTCTTTTACCATCTGCACATAGCCCTGTACGTTCACATTGGCCGGGCAGGCCATCCGGCAGGGGGCTTTATCCATTTTTTCTATGGCATAAGCACCTGGGATGGCCTGCGCATAAGCCTTATAAACAGCCTTGCGGGTGCTCAACCCCTGGTCATATTCGTTGGGTCTGACCACAGGACAGACCTCTGCGCAATCACCGCATCCCGTGCATCTTTCCAGATCAATATATCGCGGCATTTTTCGAAGGGTTACCTCAAAGTTTCCTTCTTCTCCTTTTATGTCTTCAATATTGGAACAGGTGTGAAGTTCGATGTTGATGTGCCGGCCGACCTCGACCAGTTTGGGAGAGATAATTCACATGGCGCAGTCATTGGTGGGGAAGGTTTTGTCCAATTCACTCATGACCCCACCTATAGCCGAACGTTTCTCGACCAGGTGGACAAGATACCCTGCTTCTGCTAAGTCCAGGGATGCCTGTATGCCGGCAATTCCCCCGCCCACAACCATAACGGATCCAACGCTTTTTTCAGCCATGGGAAGCTCCTTATATGATTTGTTCCCCGTTTTTGACTGTTTTTCACCTACCATACGGGATTGTCTCCCATTTGGACAAAGATTGGTGGAAGATTCAGGCTTTTTTGCCGGTATGAAGAAAATTTCTGACCAGTCGATTCCATCCAATTCCCGGGAAATGTCCAAAAAGATCATCCACGAGTTGACCCCCGGTGGCAGCCAACCGTTCGTAGCCCGGCCCAAGGAGATTCAGTAGCGATCGGGTCTCTTTTTCCATCCAATGGAAGCTTTCCTCACCAAAGTAAAGACCCTGCAATTCATGCTGCAAGGAGGAGGGTTCTAAAATGAAAAGCCACCCTTCCTGGTATGGATCTTCGTGACTGATCTCAGGGGATTGGACCGCTTTCTGGTTTAAGGCAAGAACCCTTCCCGTCAAGGGGGCCCGAATCGCGGCCCGGTGACCATTGTGCGCCATCACCCATCCCATATCTCCCTGTTTAATAACGTTGCCGACCGGCGGGAGTTCCACCCTCTTGGCTTTTCCGAATACCTTGCCCACAAAATCATCGACGCCAATCCTTATATGCCCGTCGGCTTCAGGGTGAACCCAAGTATGACCAAAATGGTAGTAGTATCCGTCGGCAACCCGACAGCCGGAGGCAAGACGATATTTTGGCTCGGAAACCGCAGGCACCTCTCTTGAAAGGGAGAGAGCCTTATGGACCTCACACCTGTAGCATTCATAATTCTGATCACACTGCATGGGTGCCTCTCCTTGACCTGCCAGGGCATGAATACAAGGCGAAGAGACCGTTTCATATGTTTCGTTCATCTGTCTGGCCCATAGCTTGGCTTCATCTTCCGCCTCAGTCCGGGCCCCGGGACCCATGGCCAAGCGCATGCTTCGATCAAATTCACAGTGGGCGCAGTCGTATTTGTGGTCACAGAGACGAAAATTGATGATTCCCGCTTTCATCCATACACATTGTTCTTCCTCGCCCGTCTGCCCATCCTTAAGGACCCTTACCCTTCCCGACCGATTCACCTCTTGGGCATATCGTTCAACCTCAACCCTTTTTACAAGAGGTTCGTATTCCAATTCCATATCTATCGGACATCCATCACAGTCGTAATTTCTGAAACACTGTCCGGGAGGACCGATTTGTCCGGTCAAAAAATATCGACAGGGTTTGAATGCACCCTGGTATTTTTTTCGCATGTCTTTGGCCCAGTTTAAATTTTCGCCATTGCCCTTTGCGGGCCTTTGCGCGCTCAAGGCTCGGCGCATGCCTTGATCAAACGGACAGTGAAAACAATCGTAATGCTTGTCGCAGAGACGGAAGTTCACCACCCCGGCCTTCATCCAAATACATTCATTTTCAATCACTTGAAAGGCCGGGATCTCTCGCCCCTTCTTGGTTTTTGATTCGTCATGGATCATATCATTGCCTCCTCTTGCTTACCCTACAGATTCCCCCCAATTGCCTTCAGGTTGAGCAGGTGTCATGATTCAACCGCTCAATAGACAATATGTCGCCCATCTGTAATGCAATACCAAGGCCAAGCTCGATATGATAAACGCTTACACATTGAAATCATTATGCAATTCAGGTTATTAGCATGCCGGAGCTTGTTGGCTTTTAGGGAACGGATAAAAGGAATTGAAGCTTTTGACTACAGGTAGGAAAAGCGTGCGCATAAAAATGGGGAAAACTTATATAAAAAACAGTATATTATAAAATGTAGCTTATGGTTACAGACCCTGTAACCATTTTAATCATTCAAAGGCCTCCTGGGCACAGCGGCCAAAAGAGGCCTCGTAAACTGGAGTTTTCTCAATAAAAAATCATGATTTCCTCGAGATGCGTATGAAATGCGGTATCGGTATCTGTGGACGCTGTAATATCAGCGACCAGTACGTCTGCAAGGACGTACCCGTCTTCTCTCTCGCTAAACTCAAAAATATGCCGGCGGAATATTGACGGACTCTTTGTGAAGTTTAGGAAAAAGGATTCTGATTCAATCACCCGTAAATATCGAGAAACTGCACGGTTCTGATTTGCAGCCTTGTTTTAATGATTTTTGCAATTCGTTGCATGAATAGGAAGCCCATTTCGCAATCTTGTTGAAAGAGTGCCCTCAAGTCTTCCCCTTTCCAGGCAAAAAGTCTTGTACGCATATAGGCCTTGGCGGTTGTGATATACTTTTTTTCTTCGGTCTCGACGACGGCGGAAAAGCCAAATGTTCTATTCTCGCAGATCGTGTTTATCAAGACCGGGGTGCTCCGGTCTTTCATAACTTCCAATCCCACTTTACCCTCAATAACAGAATAGATATGTGTGGCATCGTCTCCTTCCTTGAAGATAATATCTCCCGCACTATACTCTCTTATGAGCGTGATCTTTGCGAGCTTCTCCAGCATGGAATCTTTGAGATAACTTAACATGATGATTGATTTCAAATCGTTTAAATCGATCATGATTTTCTCCTTTCTTAATTTGATTCAATGCATTCATGTTACCATCCAGTGTCCTTCATGAAACAGGATAGCGCCTCCGTCCCATCTAAAAGTGACAATCTCGTAAAAAGCAAAACCCATTTAACAGGTTGAATTAATTAATAATAG
>CAZIXY010000049.1:0-15395 GCA_964543315.1 uncultured Desulfobacteraceae bacterium
GCCCTTCCCCGCCGAGTAAAAAGGCGTAACGCGACTTTTTACGAGGTTATCAATGTTCAAATGACCTTGAAATGAGAGAGGGAATCCAATAGGATTTATAAAGACGGAGAAAAAAGGAACCCTTTAAAGGAAGAATCCTCCAGGATATGGAACACGTCTCTACAGGTCTTGACCGAATTCGCGAAGGTGAATGGAAAAAGCTGAAGGGGTGTCGTTTGGGTCTTCTGGCAAATCAGGCCTCCCTGGATAGCAAATTGAATACGGCCAGGGAAGTCATTGAGAAGCATCTCCCCGGCCATTTGAAGGCCCTTTTCGGTCCCCAGCACGGTTACGAGGGTGCGGAGCAGGACAATATGGTCGAAACGGACCATTCTTCGGATGTGGTATTGAAAATCCCAATCTACAGTCTGTATGCTGAAGCCAGAGAACCCGTCGACCACATGCTTGATAATTTGGACGTTCTTATCATCGACCTGCAGGATGTGGGAACAAGGGTTTATACCTTTGCTTCAACCATGTTGAACTGTCTCAGGGCTGCTGCAAAGTGCGGAAAGAAGGTCCTTGTTCTGGACCGACCGAACCCGCTGGGGGGAGATATTGTTGAGGGGAACCTGCTTAAACCCGAGTTTTATTCGTTTGTAGGGCCCTATAGCTTCCCAATGAGGCATGGCTTGACAATGGGAGAGATGGCCCGTGTCTTTGACCATGTATACGGACTCAATTGCGATCTGGAGATCGTCAGGATGTCTGGCTGGCGAAGGGAGATGTTATGGAGCGAAACCGGGCTGAGATGGATTATGCCTTCACCAAACATGCCTTTTATGGATACAGCCCTGGTATACCCGGGACAGGTTATCTGGGAGGGGACCAACCTGTCGGAGGGAAGAGGGACCTGTCGTCCCTTTGAGATCTTCGGGGCGCCCTGGTTGGACCCGGATGAAATCAAACGAGGCCTGGATCCTGTGGCCGCAAAGGGTTGTTATCTACAAGAATATACGTTTCGTCCCACATTCCATAAATGGGACGGCGAGATTTGTCGGGGATTCATTATACATGTGCTTGATCTCCATGATTTTCGACCCTATACGACCTCGGTCGCGCTCATGAAAACGGTGATGGATGTTTGTGAGAGTGCTTTTGAGTGGAAAAAGCCACCTTATGAATATGAATATGAAAAAAGGCCCATCGATATGATCGTGGGCGACTCATCAGTCCTTCATGACCTGGAGTCCGGGGCCTCACTGTCCAGTATAAGAGGCAAATGGATAGAAGATCTGGAATCCTATATCAGGTGGAGGGGGCCTTATCTTCTTTATGAATAATTGCCGGCCTACAAAATACCTGGTCAATTTTTATAATGGCCCTGCTAATCATTTTAGGGGAATGAGGCGATCATCTGGTTTGTAGCGGGCGTACATGTGCGGACTGTTTTTTCAATTATTATCAGGATGGTGTTATCAGGAGGCTCCCATGGTTTTGAGGAGAGAGGCCCCCACCTCGATGTAGTTTTTACCAAGTTTTTTGACAATATAGGATTTGACGCTCTCGGAGTTCATGGCCATGAGAAGGAGTTCCCTAATCAGTTTCCTTTCCTCTTTGTTAAGCATCAATAACGCTCCTGTCTTGTCACTCAGTTCAACATCAGTCCTGTTTGTTTTATCATTTGTGTTCATTACTTATTTTTTTTGTCCGCCACTGATCCATCTATCAATAGCTTCTTTATCAAACCGCCAGACCCTTCCTATCCTTATGGCAGGGATCTTGCCTTCCGCCGCATACTTGCAGATAGTGATCTCGTGCAATTTAAGATACTTAGCAAGTTCTTTTGTTGTCATGATCTCCGGCATAATATACTCCTCTGTTTTAAGATTTAATTTAAGGGTTTACCCCCATGCTGTGCAATGTTAGGAAACCACTTACAATTGTTTTTAATACCCAAAAACTTTAAAGTCAATAAAAAACCTGTTAATAGTGAATAAAAAGATCTTAACTTCATATATTTAATTTGTATTGAATTTTGCCAAGTTTTATTCTGAAAGATTAAGAATAGATGCCGGTTATAAAAGCCAAAAAAGCAATCCTTTTTATTATTATGTTGTTCGCATGCCTGGGGTTTGCACTCGAATCTTCCAATGAAGTAAAATACGTCAGTGATGGGGATACGATAGTGCTTGATAGTGGAGATACCATTAGGTACCTGGGAATAGATGCACCTGAGATTGATAGAGAGGGAGGGAAAAGCGAATTTCTGGCGGAGGATGCGCGGGATTTCAATTTAAGTTTGGTGAAGCATGCAAAGCTAAGTCTGGAATATGATCGGGAAACAAGAGATCATTATGGACGTATTCTGGCCTATGTGTTTTTAGAAAACGGGGATATGGTCAATGCGATTCTGATTCGTAACGGGATGGCTCATGTTATGTCGAAGGCCCCGAATATCAAATACAGGGCAATTCTCCTTGACTGTCAGAGAGAGGCCATGAAAAAAAGGCTTGGAATCTGGAGCAGGGAACGCAAGAAGGAGGAAAAATTCTATTTAGGTAACAAACATTCCTACAGGTTTCATCGCCCGGGATGTCCTTTTGCAGACAAAATTTCTCGACAGAATGTTGTGCGCTTCATGTCCCGTTATGAAGCCTTCTGGGAAGGATACAGTCCATGCAAAGGATGCAGGCCGTGAGAGGATTTTTATTTATATCTGATACATAGATATGTTTGAACTTGACTCCATTTCCTTTCGTAATTATAAAGGCATTGAAAATTCACTGAAAATCATCTTGTAATTGTAATTTAACTGCGCACTTTTGATCTCCGGCGGGAGGGTTTTTTCACATATCCCGGAAGGGAATTCCAAAGAAATAAGCATATCAAGTCAATGATAAAGTCATTAATAGATAAACTGCACCGGCAATTTCCGTCCATGAAAGAGAGCAGCAGCCGCTTCACCATAGCAGGGAAAAGGTTGTTCTATTATGTTCTTATCGGGCTTATTGCCGGACTCGGGTCCATCGCGTTTCACTATCTTTGCCAGATTGGCACACATCTATTCCTTGATCTAATGGCTGGATATCGCCCACCACACCCGGCTGGCGAGCTGCCCCTCTTGCCCCCGTCAGATACATCATTTACACGCTGGGTTCTTTTATTTTTACCCGCTCTTGGAGGGATTTTTAGTGGTTGGCTTGTGTATACATTTGCACCGGAAGCGGAGGGCCATGGGACCGATGCTGCCATAGACGCCTATCATAATAAGGGGGGATTCATAAGGGGGAGGATTCCGTTTATCAAAACTATCGCCTCAGCAATCACAATAACATCGGGAGGGTCAGGGGGGCGTGAGGGCCCTATAGCACAAATTGGAGCCGGATTCGGTTCATTTCTGGCAACGAAGCTGAAGCTTTCCGATAGGGAAAGACGGATCATGATGGCAGCAGGCATCGGCGCCGGAGTTGGGAGCATTTTCCGTGCGCCCATGGCAGGGGCCCTCTTTGCAGCGGAGGTCCTCTACCGTGACCCCGAGTTTGAATCAGATGTCATCATACCGGCGGGAATCTCTTCAGTTGTCGCCTATTGCTTATTTTGCCTTCTTTTAGGGTGGGGCTCCTTGTTTGAATCGCAGGACTTTCTTTTTCGCAATCCCTTGGAGCTGGGTCCTTATGTCGTGCTGGCATTTATTCTGGCGGGAGGGGGTGTGCTGTATGTAAAATCCTTCTACGGGATTCAAAATCTGGCAAGAAGAGTCAAGATCCCAAACCATTTAAAACCTGCCCTTGGCGGTCTCTGTACAGGCGTCATCGGATATTTTCTTCCACAAACACTGTCATTTGGTTACGGTTTTGCACAGATGGCCCTCGATAATCAGCTTTCCATACTTTTTCTCTTTGGCCTTGCCCTGGGAAAAATAATGACAACCTCCTTTTCCATAGGTTCAGGCGGCAGCGGTGGGGTCTTTGGACCCTCCGTTGTCATAGGTGGAGCCTTAGGCGGTGCGACAGGCAGGTTTTTTCATAGCATTATGCCGGGGGTTGTAACGCAGCCCGGCGCATTTGTTGTTGTCGGTATGGCAGGGTTCTTTGCTGCTGTGTCCAATGCGCCCATTTCTACCATCATCTTTGTCAGTGAGATGACCAATTCTTACCATCTGCTTCTCCCCAGTATGTTAGTCTGCACGATCGCATTTACTCTGACTCGAAGGTGGACTATCTATATCAAACAGGTGCGAACAAAGGTGGATTCAAATGCACACAGGGGAGATTTTTTCGTGGATGTGCTTGCCGCCATCAAGGTCAAAGAGCTCCTGCCCAATATCCGGAAAGTGGAATTGATTCCTGAAGATATGACTTTCGCACAATTCCGAGAGGTTTTTCGATCAGGCCAGCAGCATTATTTCCCTGTGGTAAATAAAGAAAAAAGACTTACCGGAATATTCTCTATAAACGATGTCAGAAGAGTGCTTTTTGACCAGACGATTGGAGAACTTGTGTGCATGAAGGACGTGGCGAACCCGGACATAATATTCACCACCCCTTCGGAGGACCTGAATGAGGTCCTAAAGAAATTTACAATCCGTAATCTTCACAGGCTCCCGGTCGTCAAGGACGAAGATCCTTCAACCTTGCTGGGTATGCTGGATAGGAAGGAGGTTATTGAAAATTACAACAGACGTGTTCAGGAGGTAAAATCCGGTCAACCAGTAGGTAAAAAACGTGATGAAAGGCCGGAGGTATCCAACTTGAAAAACAGACAGGTGAAGGAGGCCATGTCTCGAAATACAGAATCCATTCCTTATGACATGGAACTTCAAGACCTGAAGGAGTTTGTCTTCCAGAGCAAATTTAACAGCTTCCCGGTCATCGATAGCCAAGGCCGTCTCAGCGGAATCATTTCACTTTCGGATTGTCGGGCGGCAATAAGAAAAGGAGATATGTCCGTTAAGGCCCATGATATTGCCACTCGTGATGTGGTGACTGTCACGGATGAAGATACATACTTTTTGGCTCTCAGCAAAATGGCTGCATCGGATTTTGCCATCCTTCCGGTGGTGGACCGAGACAACCCAAAAAAACTGTTGGGTGTTATTAGCCGCAGAGACATCATGTCCGCATTTAGTAATATCGTTGTGTTCTAGTAGAACGTTTCCTAAATATTCCTGCAATAAATACAGTCATTGCTAGCGAAGCGAAGCAATCTCTAACACTATGGAATTTCAATAAGATTGCTTCGTCGCTACGCTCCTCGCAATGACGTGTTGTTTGCAATGTTATTTTGGAATCATACTACTAGGGCATGTCTGTTTGGAGCTTGGAGGAAATTGCAGGAAGATTTTACTTCATTGTCTTGAGTTTGGCCTTGGCAATTTTGGCTTCATTTGACTTGGGATATTGCTTTATGACCTTCTTTAAAAGGAGTCTTGCGCTGGTCTTGTCTTTTATTTCATAAAATGCAAGTGCCTGCCTGATCATCGCATTGGCAACCTTGTTTCCCTTTGGGTATTTTTTAATGACCTCCTGGTATGACAGAATCGCCTTCTCGAACTGCTTCAGGGTCATGTAACATTCACCGATCCAGAACTGTGCATTATCGGCCAAATCCGATTCGGGGTATTTTTTAAGGAAATCCCTGAATCCTTCAAGGGCCTCGTTGTACTTCCCCTCTCGATAAATGGCATGAATATTGTCATAGAGCAGCTGCTCAGGAGATTTCGGCTCGTCTTTGTTTACAACAGGTTGCTGTGCGGGTTTTGCAACTTCTAGCGGAGCCGTAGTCTTACTTTGCTGAGTGGCGCCGGGGGGAACCTCGAGCCTTAGGTATTCTTTGATCTTTTTTGTATCCCTCTCCAGTTCTGCTATGCGATTGCTGAGATCAGCAAGATTGGCCTTCAAAACATCCTGATCCGTCGTATCTCTCTCGAGGGTACGTTTGGCCATTTGCTCGCCTACTTCAAATCGACCCGAAAGTTTCTGAACTTCTTGCTTGACTTTCTCAAATTCAGATACTATTTCCGCTTGGCTTTCACGGATTGCCTTCAATTTGGAGTTTAGGTCGGTTGATGGATCTACATTTAGGTTGTTTTCCAGCCTGCCGACGCGATTATTCAGGGCAACAATTTGGTCGTTAAGGTAGCGTGTGTCCTCTTGTGTCGTTACGCAGGCAGGGATAACGAGCACGGACAAGAGGAACAAGCTTGCCATGAGAGAAGCGTATGTGTTCTTAAGGGTCAACATAATTTTTTCAAACAGTCAGAAAGTACAGGAGCCGGCCATTGGAACAGGCCGGCTCTCTGCATTTATATGCCATGTAAGAGAATTATTATTTCTCCATTATGATACATTTTTATCTATTTGATCAGTTTGAATTCGTCCCTTCTATTCTTGGACCACGCGGCTTCATTATGCCCGGTCATGGCCGGTTTTTCTTCGCCGTAACTTACCGTATAAATGCGATCACTTGCAATGCCGAGGGCGACCAGGAATTGTTTGGCGGCATGTGCCCTTCTTTCGCCCAAGGCCAGATTGTATTCGGCCGTGCCTCTTTCATCGCAGTGGCCCATGATACGGAGCGCATACCCTGAATTATCAAGGAGCCAGTCGGCCTTTTTCTTCAAGATTGCTTTGGCATCGGCTTTTAATTCAGCCTTGTCGAAATCAAAGTAGATATTGGTGGTTTCGAATACGCGCATCTCCTCAGCAATTCTTCTGGCCTTCTCAAGTTCCTGCATCCTCCCCTTGCGCCCGGGGGCTTCGGCAGCTTCCTTGGCAACGGGCTCAGCCTTTTTCATGCTTGTAGGTCGGGTGAAGGCCTTGTCAGCCCACGATTTAACCGCCTTTTTCGAGCAGGATGTCATTAACACGGGTGACGAGCAAACAAACAGCAAGATAATCAAGCCTGTCATCATTTTCCTTTTCATATTCCCTTTACCTCCTGAATTCTTGGGTTTACACCAAACGAGCAATTATGAAACTTTGCGGATATACTATTTACATGTGGTTAACAGTTCAGAGTTAATTGATATTTACACTTAAAAAGGTATCTTTTGCAAGTGAAAACAGTTGAACTCATTTCAAATTATACTTTTTAACACTTCCAATTTATAATTTCAAGGGTTTAGATGCTACAATATCACATTTTCAATGGTAAAAAACGGAAGTATTAAATAAAAAAAGAAAACCATCAAGGTGCCCAGGACGGGGCGGTTTGATCTCCTCTATCAAATGTCACTCTTCTCTGGTTCTGTCCATTGGCAGTCATTATATACAGATGGTAACGGCCGGTCCGGTTTGAACTGAATACGATATACCTGCCGTCCGGAGACCAGCAGGGGTCCTCATTGTTTCCCTGTCCTTCCGTTAATCTTCGTAGCTGTCCGCCATCGGGGTTTATGGTATGGATATCAAAATTTCCATCGTCCATGGACACAAAGGCAATTCGGTTGCGTGAAGACCAGGTCGGGGAGGTGATGTACTTGCCTTCGAATGTCAGCCTTTCTTCCCTGCCGTTGTCCAGGTTCTTGACATAGATCTGGGGAGACCCGGATCGGTTCGAGACAAAAGCGAAACTTCTGCCGTCTGGAGAAAAGGCGGGAGAGACGTCAATACTCCAGTGATCGGTCAATTGTCTCTTTATCTTACCGTTCAGGTCGATCGTAAATATATCGGGGTTGCCTTTCTGGCTCATTGTCAGCGCCACCTTTTTCCCGTCGGGCGACCAACTCGCACCGATGTTTAGTCCGGATCTTGATGAAATCCGTTTAACGGCGCCTGATGTAACATCCTTCATATAAAGCATGGGACCCCCGTCTTTGTAGGAATTATACATAATTTTTATGCCGTCAGGAGACCATCTCGGCAGAAGGGCAATATTATTATCCTTTGTTATTTGTTTCACATTGTGTCCATCATAGTCGGATACGTATATCTCCTTATGACCTGAAGCGTTCCCGACAAATGACAGCCGGGTCAGAAAGATACCTTCCTGTCCGGTCAATTCCCGGATGATCTCATTTCCGATGCGGTGCATCAAATAGCGGTAATCTTTGATGTCTCCTAAGACTCTTTTTCCAAGTATCTGGCGCCCCCAGAAAACATCGAACAGCCTTATCTCCATTTCCAGGCCCTTGCCGACACAGGTATAACCACCGGTCAAAAGGAGTTCGGCACCGATAACGGACCAGTCCTTGAAGTTGATATTTTCAAGCCTGAGAGGGACGTCCTTTTCCAGTAAAAAGGCCTCTTTGTCCATGGGATTGAAATATCCGCTGAGAGAAAGGTCATTGGAGATAACGCCGGGCAGTTTTGTAGAAAATTCCGGTCGTCTCTTGTTTTTGTCCAGATTACTGAAATTCGGGATAGCAATATTGAATTTCTTTATCGAGGGGGCATTGATATCAATATATATTCTGGCGAGACTTTGGCTGGGAAGGATAAAAAAACCGATTATGAGAGTTATAAGCCAGAAACATGGAAAGCTTATGCCCGCAGAGTGAAAACAGAACTTGTGTTTGTTATGCATAGACCTAAGACCTCCATAAATTTAGTAGTTTTCCAGATCACTCAGGTTGAAGGTAAATTCAATTTCATCATGTGTTTTTCTGTAGCCTTCGGGAAAGGGTGGAAGAGGATCTGAACGTTCGATAGCCTTTATGACGGTTTGATCGAATATGGCACTGGATGAGCGTTTCTTAACCCAGGATTCCAGAATTGTTCCATTGCTTCTTACCTTTACCACCACGACGGCCTCAAGATTTTTCTTTATCTTAGGGTCAAGGTGGGCGGAGGGAAAGGACCAGTTACTCTTGATTTTTTCCGTTACCTCCATCTTGTAGATGCTGAAATTAATACCTGGCTCTGCATAACCACCGGGAAAACCCTTTCCGGCGCCGCCCTTGAATTTAGTCTCAAGGTTTGCAATGGCCTCTTCAATGTGTTCCTTTCGCTTCTGTTCTTTTTCTTCTTGTTGGACCCTCTTCTCGATCTTTGAGAGTGCCTTGTCTATTAGCTTTGCGGAAGCCACTTCAGTTTTCTTTGGTTTCAGCCTTTTCGTCTTGACAGTCCTTTTTGCCACAACTATAGGCTTTGCCTTTTTTTTCGGTCTGCTGATTCGCTTGGCCGGAGCGGATTTTTTTTTAGCGGATATTTTTTTCGCAGGCGTTGCCCTGGAACGTGCGCCTGCAGGCGCGCGACGCCCTTTAGGCATTTCCACCAGATTGACTTCGTAAATTGCTGTGCCGATTCTCCTGGTGGGGAGGTCCTGGGGCACAAACAGGATTATGGAAAAGATCGCGAGATGAAAGAAAAGGGAAATGATGAGCATTTTTCCCCATTTTGGTTCCGTCATATTATTGGGGTTGTATTCAATCGTCAAGGCTTCCATAAGATCAATCCAGGGGCTCGGTGACCATGCCCAATTTGTCTATCCCAGCCCGCTTGACATTGGCAATCACTTTAATGACGAATCCGTAAGGCACATCTTTGTCCGCTCTCAAAAGGACTTCCTTTTCCCTCCGGTGTTCAAATATCTTCTTGATTTTGGTATCAAGGCCTTCGAGCCTTATCTTGTGTCTTTCCAGGAATATTTCTCTTTTCTTGTTGACCGTCAGCAACAAAGGATCCTCTCTGGTTTTGATATGCTTTGTGGTTGTCTTCGGTAGATTGACCTCAACACCCTGCATCATCATTGGAGCGGTCACCATAAAAATAATGAGGAGTACCAGCATCACGTCCACAAGGGGCGTGACGTTGATATCCGACATAAACGACTTGTTGTTATCCTGATTCATGCTCGATTTACGGATGTGTTTTGTGAACTATGTTTTGTTTTACGAACTGTCTTTCCACCATGCTCAAAAAATCACTGGCAAAGATATCCATTTCCGCCCTGATGGCCGATATCCTATGGGTGAAGTAGTTAAATGCAACGACTGCAGGTATGGCTGCCGCCAGGCCGGCGGCAGTGGCAATAAGGGCTTCTGAGATCCCGGGGGCAACGACCGCCAGGTTTGCAGAACCCTTCAGCCCTATACTCCGAAAGGATTCCATGATCCCCCAAACCGTGCCGAAAAGACCGATAAAAGGCGCCGTGTTCCCGGTAGTGGCCAGGAAGCTGACGGCCCTCTCAAGCCGATTTACCTGGTCGATGGTCCCCTTTTTCAAAGACCTTCTAAGGTTGTCCATGATAGCCTGCTGTGACCGTAAATGCTCATGACCTCCTGCCGGATTTTGACCTTCTTGGGATCCCAGGGATGACTGAATTCTTCGAATCCTTGTGAATTCAGCATATCCGGCACTGAAAAGACGTGCTATTGGACTGAATCTCAGCTCTTCGCATTCAGCGTAAATCTTTTTGAATTCCTTTTCTTCCCAGAAGAGTTCAAGAAAGCTTTCTGTCTCGCTTCTCGCCTTGCCGAGCAGTCTGAATTTAACGAAGATAATGGCCCATGAGATAACCGAAAAAAACAAGAGAATCAGCAGTACGAATTTTACCATAACTCCGGCGTGGACGATCATCTGTATGATATCGTGGCCGAACGCACTTCCCAGGGAGATACCTGCAGGAATCTGAGCGATAAAGGGGAAATTTATCATAATGACCTCATAAGAAAATATTGTGTTAGGATATCAAGATTTAAATGATTTTTCAAAAAATCTTGAAAGCCAGCTTCAGTTTCATGTTATCTTGCTAATATGTTTAGGCTTTCCTGCGGGGAACAGGCTCGTCATTTGTTCAAATCAAAACGCTCAATGAGAAAGTCGGCAATCCCCACCACATCATCTGTTGAAAACCGGGGGAAATCGAGGTCAAACGGCGTATCGCTTATCAGGGCCAGCAGATTTTTATCATCCAATATAATGGGGCGGCTGCCGATTTCGGGCCTAAAAACCTCCAATTTGGGCGTAACTGAATTCTTATATCCTTCAGTCAAGATTATGTCAACGCCACTTAAAAGCGGTGCCAGTTCTTCGGGATGGTGATCATGGTCTACATCCTTAACCATGCCGATATGGGAAGGGGAAGATAGTATTGAGATTACGGCCCCTGCCTGTTTATGCCTCCAGCTGTCTTTACCTTTACGATCCAGTTCAATATTGTGCGGGTGATGCTTGACGGTCCCCACTTTTAGGCCTCTTCTGATGAATTCGGGGATCAGCTTTTCAAGAAAAGTGGTTTTCCCTGAGCCGGAGGTGCCAACAACAGAGATAATAACGGGCAAACTGTCTTCTTTTGACATAAAAAAATTTCCTTTGTGTTTATAAGCATCCTCAACTTCTTTTTGAGAATATGTTCCTGAAGATCCTATTGTCCTCCTCAAGACATTGTTTTTTCAAGAGATTGTATTTATTAAGGAGTTCTTCGCCCTCATGCGTCAGATGCGAACCTTCTTTCCTGTCCGTATGGACTATTCTGAAGTTTAAATACTTTTCGGTCGCCTTGATCTTGCTCCAGACGCCCTTGTAGGACATCTTCATTATCTTCGCGGTCTTATTTATGGAACCTGTTCTTTGTATATTTTCGAGGATGTCTCTCCTACCCTCACCGATAATTATCCGGTTGCGCTCATCCACGATCCATTGTCTCGACCTGAGTTTAAACGATCCTGTCACCATCTCCCTCCACCTCCATCCATAGTTGTCCGCTTTTTGATGGGTCGTACCCTCCCAAGGATGTCACCCGTTCACGGAAATGCCGGGAACTTATCGTCTCTAATACCGCTTGAATTCCCGGTTGATTCAAATGTGTGCTCGGAATGACCAGGTCGTACTGTTCCCGAACCATTGGAATAAAATCAAGGTCCAATGCCTTAGCCGCCGCATATATACCCATACCGCAGTCAGCCGCCCCGCTCAGGACATCCACCGCCACGGCCATATGGGTAAATTCGTCATGGTCATAACCGGCAATGGAATCCGATTGAATTCCCAGTTGGTTTATTTTGTAATCAAAAAGGACCCTGGTACCGGAGCCCGCCTGCCGATTGACAAATTGAATCCCATCCCTTGTCAGGTCTTCCAGCCCTTCAATTCCTTTTGGGTTGCCCTTGGCGACTATCAATCCCTGGTCCCTCAATACCAGATGGAAGACACTCGCGTTGATCCCTTTCAGGTATCTCTTGATGTAGGAAATATTGTATTCGCCGGTTTCCGTGTCCAAAAGATGGGAGCCTGCCAGGTGACACGTCCCTTTTCTGAGTGCGATCAGCCCGCCAAGGCTGCCCACATTGCCCGAAGAAATACGTACATCCGGCGCCTTAAGCCTGATCTCGTCGGCTAAGATATCAAGAGTGATGTCATGGCTGCCGATAATGACCACGGTATTCAAGAGCTCCGTCTTGCTGACCAGCAGCTCCGCTTCAAGTTCCTCATCCTGGGATACGCCCTCTGAAAGCGCCGGGATGCGCAAAATACCCTCGGCCCTTGTGAGAGTCGTGATGGAGCCTGCGGCCCTTGCCAGCGGAGTCGCCACATACTTCTGACCGACCTTGCCTATATTGACCCGCAGGAATTCCTCTATTCCCAGCTTGGATGGGATATCCCGGGTGGGGCGCACCATAACGGTATCGGGTTTCAAAGGGTTACAACCCTGAAGATGCTGAAGCAGGGGTCTCACAAACTGTTCAAAAGAAAGTGTCGAAGAGACGGCGTAACCGGGATTTCCTATGACGGCTTTGTCATTTACCATGCCCAGAATTGTCGGTTTCCCCGGCATCATGGCGACGCCGTGGACAAGAACCTCGCCAAGCTGGGATATAAGATGTGCCGTATAATCCTTGCTCCCTGCCGAAGATCCGGCGTTAATGATGACGACATGCGCGTCCGACTCTATGGCCTTTCGCATGGTCTCGATTAGTTTTTCTTCTATATCCGGGACAATGTCATAAATGAACGGAATACCTCCCGACTCGCGAACAAGTCCGGCAAGGATCATCGAATTGTATTCGATGATCTCATTTTCTTTCAAGGGTTGTGTCTCTTTAAGGTCCTTATAATGGACGAGCTCCGAGCCGGTGGGGATAATGGCCACCAGGGGTCGCTTATAAACCTTTACGGAAAACACGCCGGCGCTTATGAGCGCGCCGGTATCATAAGGTCGAATGCGGTGGTTTTGGGGAAGCAGCAACTGGGTTGCCACGATGTCTTCCCCAACCTTGCGGACATTTTGCCAGGGATAGGCCGGGGATCGAATTTCCAAGGTGTCATCATCCAGTTGATGGATCTTTTCAACCATAATAACCGAATCGAATTCCCTGGGCATAGGCTGACCAGTGTTGATCCAGACGGCATCCTGATCGATTTTTAGTGTCTTGGGGTGGCGTTCAGTGATTCCATAGGTCTGTTCCGCTCGGACAGCAACACCGTCCATGGCTGCCGAATGATAAGAAGGCGCTGAACGTTTCGCGAATACAGGTTCGGCCGTGATTCGACCCAGAGCATCCTCGGTTTTGATTGTTTCGATTTCAGTTCTCCGGTCGTCACCGATCCGGGAAAAGAACAGTTCTTTTGCCTCCTCAAGGGGCTTCATGGAAAGGTAGACCTGTCGCTTCATTCAATGCCTCCGTTTGCTGTATCGAAAAGAAGGACCTTTATCTTCTGTCCCTGATAAAGTCCTTCCGTATTCATATCCACCCGGATCAGACCGTCGGCCTCCACCAGTGTGGAAAGGAGCCCTGATTTTCCAAAGATCGGTTCGGCAATCAGGGTATCTCCCTTTTCATTCAATTTAACGCGAACATATTCGTCCCTGCCGCTGGCTGACTCGATGTTGCGGCTCAGTTCAGCCTCAATCAAAGTTTGCGAGCCGAGACGAGAAACCACGCGGCCTGAAAGCCCGGAAACAAGCCGGGTCAAAAAGACCTCTGCCACAACAAGGGCGGACGCCACATGTCCGGGCAGGCCGATGATGGGTTTGGAGCCGGATTTGGCGATGATGGTCGGTTTTCCCGGACTGATGGATATACCGTGAACGAGCAGTTCAAAATCGGGCAGTGTTTTAAAGACCTTGAGCGTAAGATCCCTCGTCCCCACGGAACTTCCTCCGGATATCCAGACAGTATCCGCCTCGGCAAGTGCGTTTTCAACCGTGGCTTTTAATGGATCGAAATTGTCGGGACACAGTCCAACATAGAGTGGTTTGGCCCCGAGCCGGCGACAGAAAGCGCTGAGGGTATAACGGTTGATATCCCTGACCCGGCCGGGAGAAGGCTTTTCATCAATAGGCACAATTTCGTCGCCCGTGGATACGATAGCAACCACAGGTTTTTTGTAAACTGTGATGTCCGATTGACCAAAACCGGCCATCAAGCCCAGGTCCTGCATACGTAAGAGGCGCCCCTTTTCAAAGACTACGGCCCCTTGCTCGAAATCATCTGCGGGCTGGATGACATTTTCCAGGGGGGATATGGCCCTACTTATTTCAAGGGTTTTTTCGTCCAGGAGATGGCAGTATTCTATCATGACCACGCCGTCGGCCCCTTCGGGTAACATACCGCCGGTTGAAATTTTTACGGCCTGACCTTCACCCACTAGCATCTTGGGGACCTGACCCATCAGCACTTCCCCTGATATGTCAAACAGGGCCGGGACGCTTTCGCTGGCCCCGAATGTCCCCTTTGCCTTTACAGCGTAGCCGTCCATTGTGGACCTGAAAAATCCCGGCAGGTTTTCGGGGGCAACCAGGTCATGAGCCAGCACCCGGCCCAGGCCCTGTTCCAGGGTTATCTGTTCTTCTCCCGACGGGCCGAACTGCTCGAGGATTTTGAGGACTTCCTCTGATTTTTTTACCTTGAAAAAGGATTCCATTTTTTCTACAAACCACCTGCTCCGGATTGCTTAAATAAGTTAATATGTCATGAATGATATAACACTGCAATAAAAAATTTTTGACCTTCCAATATAGTTCCTGATCAGCCTAAATCAAGAGATTCATACTATAGTCTGTAGACATATTGTCTTCATTTGAACACAATGCAGACCTGATGAAAAAGAAAAATATAGAAGCCCAAAAGGCATGTTGTCACAAAAGTATTAGAAAGGAGTTATGAATGGAGAAGACATTATACTTAATCGGGGGTCATCAGGGCGTGGAGCCGTTTGTGCAGGGCCCGTTTCAAGATGAAAATAAGCGCGATTCCGCGGCCAAAAGCACACACAGGGAACAAAAAGCGGATGATAGCCTTTTTTGGGCTGACATTGATCAAACTGGCGGTCTAATTGTCGGTTCATACATGGCGGGCTTTTTCCGTGAAGAGTATACGGGCATGGACAAAATCAGATAATTCGCAGCGTTCATATTAAATATAAGCAACATTAAGGCTGCCAAATGGTGATCAGTTCCAGTATTTTCTAATTTCTTCAAGTGTGATAATTGTTGCTTTAGAACCTGAGGCCCATCCCTGTCCTACGCCA
>CAZIXY010000050.1:0-14800 GCA_964543315.1 uncultured Desulfobacteraceae bacterium
TAAAACCCTGGAAACAGCGGCACAGAATTGGGCCTGCTTTTGAAATTTTTCAAAACTAAAATCCTCTAAATGCTTGGTGAAATGCTCTATCAGGATTGACGTGACCAGAATTTGCTTCATCTGGCTGTAGCCAAGCAGTCTCACGGCATGATTGATAGATCGAACCTCCACCCCGTAAAAGGCCGAGTTGGCAATATTTAGAAACCTGGCAGCAATATCCGGAGACAACTTTTCAACAATCTGCTCAAAATTACTATCCGGATTGTTTAACAGTGACATGGTTTCAAAAACAGTCACATCAATCAATGGAAGCTTCTCAATTTTATATTTTATTATTTGTACTGTGTCTTCGTTTGCCATTGCTCAACGACTTCCTGTTTGGGTTCATGCCTGTTTATGGAATGCTTCGTCATTATCCTATCCATGGCCCTCCCCAGTTCGTTTATCCTATAGGGTTTAGCGATAGCTCCGCTAAAACCGTAACTCTTATAATCAGAGATTACAGGATTATCCGAATAGCCGCTGGAAACTATTCCTTTAACGCCTGGATCGATTTCAGCAAGTTTGACTATTGTTTCCTCCCCGCCAATTCCGCCCCGAACCGTCAAGTCGAGAATAACGACATCAAAAGGTTGCCCGGAATGCATTGCTTTCTCGTACATCTCAAATGCTTCCGCACCGTCTTCAGACAGGACGACCTCATACCCTAAATAATTCAACATCTGGCTGCACACCTTCCTGAGCATTTTCTCATCATCCATGACGAGAACCCGTCCCCTACCTGCAATAGGTTTTTCTTTTATGTGCCTTGTTGCGGGTCTGATGTCAGTCTTTTCTTTTTCGGAGGCCGGGAGATATATATAACAGATTGTTCCGGCCCCTGCCTCTGAGACGATTTCAATATCGCCGCCGTGTCTCTTAATGATGGAATGGGAGATGGAAAGGCCTAAACCCATTCCTTTTTGCGAACCCATCACTTTGGTTGAAAAATAAGGATTGAAAATTTTTCCCAAAACTCCTTCAGGGATGCCTATTCCGTGGTCCTCAATGGATATCCTTAAGTATTTCCCTGCGTTAAGTGTGATGTTATTTTCCGGATCTATCGTTACATCATCAGCGCCAACCCTGAGTGTGCCTCCTTTAGGCATAGCCTCCATAGAATTGACGACCACGTTATAGATTGCCTGTCCGATCTGGCTTTCATCAATTTCAACCAGCGAGAGATCCTTGGGAATGGAAAATTCACATTTCACATTCGAACCACTCAGGGTGAAATCGACTGCACTCTCAATTATTGGTGAGATGGAAACAACCTTCTTAACCGGTGCTCCACCTTTTGAAAACGTGAGCAATCTTTTAGTCAGGTTTTTTGCTTGCTCTGATGCCCTTTGAGCCGCCGCCAACACCCTGAAGACTTTGTGATCGGGCTCCAGATATTTCTGTGCGAGTGAGATATTCCCTATAATCACAGCTAATATGTTGTTATAATCATGTGCAATACCGCCTGCAAGAGCACCTATGGATTCCAGCTTTTGAACCTTGAGGAGCTCAACTTCTGTTTTTTTCCTTTCGGAAATATCACGAGCCGCAAACAAAATACTCGAAGGTTTGTCGCGCTTCATAATTATTGACATGCTCACGTCTACCGGTATACGATCCCCTGCCTTATTTACGAATTCCGTCTCATAACGCCAAGTCTTATTGCCCGGCAAGGCACGCTTTGCCAAAGTTTCTTTCACCCTGGCAGGTTCATTTGCAGAAATGACTTCCGTTATGCTCATCTCCAAGGCTTCTTCATAACTGTATCCGCATAATTCCAGGAACGCTTTGTTCACGTAAGTAATGTTTTCTTTAAGATCACAGGTTACAATGGCTTCGCTTGTGGTTTCAGCAAGCAAACGGAATTTTTCCTCTCTCTCCTGAAGCGCCTGCTCATCCCACATACGCTCGAAGGCTTCTTTCTTTGATTTTTCGCATCTTAACTCAGTCTTTTTATAGGTTGGTTTTTCAGTCATTAACTTTCCTTCCAGTTGCCTTTCAACCCCAACGCTGCAAACCCCATAGCGACCAAAACCACTACACTTTAAACAGACTGTACCACCTGCGCCTGTGCGCTCCCCGGATAGGATTTCGTCATGCTACAACCTGCCTAAAGTTATGCTTAGCTGCATCTGACATACTCTGCCGCATTTTTTCACGACGCTGGAGAATGCCCCAAGGTTTCTTTAAACCAATCGCCGGGAATATTCAAGCACCCGTTCCACGTAAAGCCTCGTTTCTCGATACGGTACATTGCCGTTGTAGCGATTCACTGTTCCCGGACCCGCATTGTAAGCGGCCAGTGCGAGCTTAATATTTTTCCCAAAAAGGTCTAACAATTGCTTAAGATAACGAGTTCCCCCGTCAATATTCTGCTCAATATCAAAGGGATCTTCAACTCCGAGGTCTTCCGCAGTTTCAGGCATCAATTGCATCAACCCCCGGGCTCCAGCAGATGACACAGCCGTAACTTGAAAATCCGATTCCGCTTTTATGACAGCCCTTATTAAACAGACAGGTAAACCGTATTTAGCGGACGCCTCTTTTATACTTCGATCAATTTCTTTTTGATTAGAAATATCGTGAGACTCTTTCAAAATATCTGCTCTATGTACGACTGCGGATGCCACTTTCTGTTTTTGTCGCATCCCCGTTGGCACTCCATTTTTGTAAAAACCCCTATATTTGGCTAAATCCCGATTACTTACAGATGCATTCCAGTACTGTTTCCCTATTTTACGGAAATCCGTCCTATTGAAAGTTCTTCCGGATTGCTTGACCTGAACCGGATTTTTGAGATAGTCGGAAACCTTGAGACCTCCAAATTCAGGATTTTTTGCTTTTTCCAATACCAATCGGCATGATGAAAGAATACACTCAAATTTCTTATACAGCGAAAATATCTTCCCCTTGTCCAAGCCGCTTTTTTTGCCCGGGACAGAAGCATATCTTGATCTTTCAAAATAATCCGATATCTTCATGTGGCTTTCCTGCATCATACTGCCTTTTTCAACCCCTCCAAAACATTTCGAGATTGATATGCATGATCTCCACCCACCATCTCTTCAATCTCCTACGCGCGGATGTGCCGAGGCTTGCCGCCTGGAATCTCACTCATGAGGAGACGTAATCACCCCTGTTAAATTTTATTACTTCAACTGAAGAAGTGATCAATGTTCGATTTAAGATGTCCTTTAGTTTGTCTCCATCCGGAAGGGAATTGAATGACGAAATCAGGTTTTCCCTTTCCGCCGCCATATCACTGATCAAGGGATGAATATCTTTTAAAGTGACCCGGGGATCACCCAACTTGTGTTGATACTCATCAAGAGTGTCCAGAAAATTTTCAACACGATTCATAATGCGCGTTTTTTCATGCGGGGAAAACGGACTTAATCGTATTTCAGGTATATTGTTCATCATGGATGGGCCTTGCGGGCCTGACCTCACATCGCAAGAACGCTCAATGGTTTCCTGTAAGACTGCACCAAATTTCTTGTCCTCAGACTCCCGCTTTTTTTTTAATTCTTCAGGGCACGAACCTCTTAAGACTCTCTCATTGCAATGTATTTCCATGTCCCATGCCTCCCCTAAAAATGCTTACCATCCTCATCCGCATAATTTTTCTAAAAAACTCTCTCACTTTCTCATGCAAGAATCGTGCAAATTTAATGGGAATATAAATATCATTTTAAATCCCAACAAGTTAGCCAAAAATTTCTTAAAAAAAAGCTCAAAATTCTTCAGCAAGCAGGCATTTTATTCCCTGCTGGAAGGCTGGAACTTGATGTCTGCAAGTAATTTTTGATAATATCAAAATCAGACCACAGATAACTGAAATAAGAACGATGATAGACTGCTACCAGTGCGAGCATTACTATGTGACTTGGGATAAGCACTTTCCTCACGGCTGTCGAGCTATGGGTTTTAAGAGCAGACAGTTGCCGAGCATAACCGTCCGAAAGTCTACTCCGGGGATGGATTGCCTCCTGTTCAAGCAAAAAAGGCGAAAAAAAAGTAAATCTTAGAGGCCGCACACCTCTGTGCTGGACTGTGGCCCTGAGCTTGGCCTTTTGTGTTAATTCCGCGCAGAAAAAGCCACGTGATTTCTCCGTGGCTTTTTGCATGAGAAAATTGAATCCGCGCGTACCGTTGGCCAGAGGCTTGAATCTCTTGTTTAGAAGTATGAACCAATATGTTGGCCCTTGACTTTGGTGTTAAATTCAGCTCGTTGGCCTTAACGAATACCGCAGGTCTTTTATCCTCCTTTCTTAAATATATATGCAAGTTATGTGCCATGCAATTTCGACATAGGTTCGGGCCAGACATCACGGGAATGCCGGTTAAAGGCCGCCCAGGAGATACAGCCCGGCCGAATAATTCAGACCTGCGTGATAATTTTGGCTTTTATGTCAAAATTATGCCACTCATCGCCGCCTTTCCTCGTCCAACGCCATAGACTATGGCCGACGGTACCTCGCACCCTGTGCCCTGAGCCTTGCGCCGCAATGCAAATGCGTCCTCTCGAGCATCTCTATGCATTCGCCTCCAATATAAAGTAGTGGAACACCCCTTGGGTGCTCAACATAAAACAAGGGCAGGGAGGATCGGAACCGAAGAAAAGGTTTCAAGGCCATGCTGCCTATACCGGGAAATTAAGGCCGATCATTTGGGTGCGGATTCTTTTATATTGGCATGCCATATGCAAAGATTTATTTTGTAGGTCTATGAATCAGACCATTACCGAATCATTTTTATGAGAAACAGGCCCCCGGACGAAAACGGGGCCGGGATGTGAGGGAAATTGACAGTGGAAAGTGCGGTATCGGATACATACCTCGGAAAAATCCTTGGAGCGGAGAAGGCGACAAAGCTACTAAAGGTTTTTTTCCTTGATGTCACTCAAAAAACAGATCAGCTCAACAAATATCTTTGTGACGGGAATATGATCGAGATACGAAAAATAGCCCACGCCCTGAAAGGCTCGGGGAAATCATACGGATTTGAATATATCACGGAGACGGGCAGGAAATTGAGTGCCTGTGCGCGATGCAAAGACTATTCCGGGCTGAAAGAATTGATCGAAAATCTTGATGTTTATACAAAAAAGCAAAAAAAGATATTGAGTTAATCAAATCTTCAAGTTCTTCATTCATTATACCGATAAGTATTTATACAGCACAAGATTAAGGAAAATTTTCATGAAGCGATACATTTCTGAAATCCAACACAAGCTAAATCCCCTACATCTTTATTGTCGACTTGTTAACGCCGGGATTGACAGGCGGGTTTCAATCCGCTTGTGCCGGTATTATGAAACAACCATCTACAAACATCTACTTTCCGTGACAGGAATCTACCTTTAGCAATCAATCCTTGTCCAGAATCTCTCGACTCCTCTGAGACAGCTGTTTTATGTTAAAGGGTTTTTGGATAAAACCATCGCAGCCACGCTCCAAAATCGCCCTCGCCTGGCTGTTTATACTATAACCGCTGGAAAGGAGGACCTTTATGTCAGGATTGATCGCTTTTATTCGATCGAACGTCTCTCCGCCACATATATCCGGCATTATCATATCCAGTATGACAAGATCAGGAGAAGATCCTAACCTGTTTTTCTCAGTAATTATTTTAATGGCTTCTCGACCGCTCCTTGCCGTTAAAACCTTATAGCCCAACCTGGTCAGCATCTGTCTGGCAACATCAATAATCATGTCCTCATCATCAACGAGAAGGATCGTCTCTGTTCCCTCCAGAAACTTTTCATCAAACTTGTTTTCTTTTATGACTTCCTTTTTGGAGGCAGGCAAATAGATATCAAATGTGGTTCCTTCACCTTTCTCGCTCGAAACGTTCAAGATGCCGCCATGATTCCTTATGATGCCATAGGCGGAGGCAAGACCGAGGCCAGTCCCTCTACCCATTTCTTTTGTAGTAAAGAACGGGTCAAATATCCTCTGCTGGGTTTTTTCGTCCATACCTATTCCCGTATCCGTAATAGAGAGCTTCACATAATTGCCCGGTTCCACACCATACGGCTCCACGTAGTACTTATCAAGCACAACGTTTTCTGTTTTAAGGTACATCTCACCGCCTCCGGGCATGGCCTGCCATGCATTGACATAAAGATTCAGGAGAGTCTGCTCAATCTGGCCCTGGTCTACCTCCACAGTCCAGATGTCTTTCTGATATTTCGAATGAATGGTTACTTCTTTTTTCGTGCGACCAAACATCTCAGAGCTATTTTTGACAAGATGATTGAGGTTAGCAGGCTTCACCTGATATTTTCCGCCCCTGGCAAAATCTAAGAGTTGTCTGGTAAGATCCGATCCGCTTTGAACGTATTTCTCAATGTTTCTCAATCTCTCATAATGGAGATGATTACAATCCTTATCTAAAAGTAATAGAGAAGCATTCCCCAGGATACCCATGAGCAGGTTATTAAAATCATGTGCAATGCCGCCGGCTAAGGTACCGAGAGACTCCATCTTCTGAACTTTGCGAAGTCGAGCTTCCATTCGTTTTCGCTCTGTGACATCATTAAGAATGACGATAATGGATTTATTCTCCTTGTTCTTAACCGGCAAGATGCTTAATGAAACCTGTTTACCATTTAATCTCACTGGCGAGTCATCGGCAATTGTCTGTGGCGTGTCACCGAGCACATCCAGCAGATCTTTGACCCTCTTGCGATGAGTCTCATGAAAAAGTTCAATGAAAGGTGAAGCTAACAGCTTTTCCTCAGGAGCGCCAAGCAGAGAAATGGCAACAGGGTTTGCATAGACTATCCTGCCTTCAAGGGTAAGTTCTAAAATCCCTTCGGACATATTACTCAGTATGGCTTCAAAATGACTCCTGGAAGACAGCAGTTCCTTTGTAATTTCACGCTTATGTATGTCTTCGCGTCCTATCACTTTCCCTAATAAATCACGTGTATTTCCCAGATCCAATTGCTCCAGGACAGCAAGAATGTGTTGCCCCATTTTGTCAAACCGTCCCTTGGAAATGCAGGCATCGGCACCGAAATCAACAAAATCCACCTCTTCCTCGGCTGCAATTGCAGACAGAATGATAAGATATGTGTCGTTCAGTTCCGGCATACTACGAACAATCCGGCATAGTTTCTCTCCTCTGATATTAGGCATTACCAGATCAATAAACATGACGTCTGGAATATGGATTTTCAAAATATCCAGAGCAGAGAGTCCGTCATCTGCCGTCAAGACCTGATAACCCTCTTTTGAAAGCATATCATTCATGAACTTCAAAATGACTTTATTGTTATCTACCACCAATATTTTCTTCATGATAAAATAATTTCCTTATGCCGGTTATCCTGTTAATCTAACGCATGAACACGAGTTTTATCATGAGAACTAATACCTGCAGGATTCATGCCGTCATGTATTTTTATGACTGAATATTTAATGTTTTTGAATGTTCAAGCTCTCAAACCATTTGCCCGCAGCTTCCCCTCAAAGGGCTTATCAAATCTGCATCATCCGGACATGGATCTTTACCTTTCCCGCCATTTTTTTGACAACCTGTCAACGCATCGACCCAACACATACCTATCCCATGGAGTGATGTAGTAATTATCATAGAAATAAGTTCCTGTTTTCAAGAAATCGATATAAATTCCAGGATGTTGAGCCATATAGATTTCTAATGCTTCTGTCCAGAGTCTCCATTGCCACCCGGAACGAAACATGCAATAATTTGCTCACCAAAAAGCCAAAAAAATAAACCTTTTTGGGAAACGGCCTATTAGCTGTCGAAACGGCCATTAATATGTTTGTTTTGAAGGCGGTGATATATGCATATTCTCGTTGCTGAAGACAATCCGGTTACCCTCCGCTTATTTGAAAAAAATCAAGGAGTGGGGGTACACTGTTCATCTGGCACAAAACGGAACGGAGGCATGGACAAAACTCACATCCGTACCAGCTGAAATTGTAGTCAGCGACTGGATGATGCCCGAAATGAACGGTGATGAAAGACAGCTTTATATGTCTCACCCTGTCCAGGGAGAGATCATCCTGAAGGAAATCAAATTTTTAGAGCCAATCGCAGAGCTTGTCAGGGCCCATCACGAACAATTCAATGGTCGAGGCTTCCCTGATGGTCTATCTGGTAAAGAGATACCCATTTTGGCAAGAATTGTTGCTGCCGCAGCAACTTACGATAATCTTGTCCATAAAGGGAATGTCAACCTGGAGGACATCCCCGACAGTTTACAACGGATGCGGGGATATCAACTGGACCCTGCCATTGTAGATCATCTGCTGGAAATCAACCTGGAAAACATCCAGGAAGAAGAAGCAAAGGATTATCTCGAAATCGTCCTGGATGACCTTGAGGAAGGTATGATGCTTGCAAAAAATATCCGGATGAAAAGCGGGGCCCCTGTAATGCCCGCCCACACGGAAGTGACTGACTACGGCATTAAAAAACTGAAAAATTATCATGGACTGGCCTGTATTACAGATAAGGTATATGTCTATAAAAAATCTGTGAGAGGGTAATATGGATATCGCAACGATAATCGGGCTATTGGGCGGAGGCACACTAATTTTTGCGGCGGTTTTTTTAGGTGGTAGATGGGCAATGTTTTTAAATGTTCCCGGGATGTTAATTGTTTTAGGCGGTACTCTTGCCGCATGTTTTATCAAATTTTCAATGAAGGATGTAATCAATTCCATTAAGGTTGTCATGAAAGCCTTTCGGGTCAAAATGGAATTACCGGAAGAGATCATCACACAGATGGTCTCTTATGCCAGGATCGGCAAGAAAGAGGGATTGATCGCATTAGAGAAAGAAAAGCCTGTTGACAAATTCTCGGCCAAGGCCCTCCGCTATCTTTCCGATGGATATGATGAAGGACTCATCGAGGATATGCTGAAGAAGGATATCCGTTTAACTGTCCAGCGCCACACCATAGGCCAGAATGTGTTTAAGGGCATGGGTGCGGCCGCGCCTGCCTTTGGCATGATAGGCACACTCATCGGGCTTGTGCAGATGCTTGCCAATATGTCGGATCCCGGCAGCATCGGGCCGTCCATGGCTGTTGCACTGCTCACCACGCTCTACGGTGCCCTGATTGCCAACCTTGTCTGCCTGCCCATAGCGGACAAGCTGGCCTTGAGGAGACAGCAGGAGCAAGAAAACAAGAGTATAATCCTTGAAGCCGCAGTCGGAATCACCAGGGGGATAGTCCCTATGGCACTTGAAGAGACCTTAAAGATCTATCTCTCACCAAAAGACCGCGAGAAAGTCGAACCAAAGAAGAAAAGCAAAGGCACGCCAGAGAAAAAAGATAAGGAAACAAAAAATTGAGCGAAGAGGCTCTTATAAACCATGAAGTAGTCGAGGAGGGTGCCCCAGCCTGGGTAGTGACCTTCGGGGATCTCATGAGCCTTTTGCTCTGCTTTTTTGTACTCTTGCTGTCCTTTTCGGAGATAGATCGCCAGTGGTACAAGGAGGTTGCCGGGTCCATGGCCAAGGCCTTCGGTATACAGACAAAGGCCCCGGAATTCGACACTCCTAAAGCGGACAAGATTGTCGCAAAGGATTTTGACCAGGATACCATTGCAACCCGGGAAAAGAAAGAGATTGGTAAAGAAATACAAAAGGAGATAGAAAGCCGTTTCAAAGATATAGAGGACCTGATCCAGGTGGATGTGCAAAAAAATAAGGTAACTATCCGTCTGATGGGAGAAAGCACATTCGATTCAGGCAAGGCGGAGATCCGGTCCAAACTGAAACCACTTCTAATGAAGATAGCATCCGCTATCAAAGGGACAAAAGGGGATATAATCATTGCGGGCCATACGGACAATGTGCCTTTAAACGGCGGTCCATATAAATCCAATTTGGGATTATCCATGGCCCGCGCCGCCTCGGTAGCGGAATTTTTACTCCACAAAGGACTTGTTGAACCCGAAAGAATCTCGACCATGGGTTTTGGCAAATATCGCCCTTTGGAATCCAACGATACACCCGAGGGGAGAAAGAAAAACCGGCGAGTGGAGATTACTCTCACCACTTCGTCTTCTGTAAAGCAGGGGAAATAATGAACGCCAATCACCGAAAATCCATTAAAACCACAAAAACCGTTCATAACAAGGAACCGGATTATTCAAAATCTCTTTTAGAGCTTCCATCAGAGGTCCGCGAACGGATGTTCTCCCGGTTGCGCTTCCTTTACGGTGAAACTATAGCAACAGCCTATATGCCCGAGTTGGAACGAATCCTTCAGGTTTATTATGCCCATAAACCCCATAAAATGATCGAAAAAGAAAAGGATTTTGATCCCACAGAACGGTTTACTGAAGAGGATGTGATACTTATCTCCTATGGTGATATCCTGCGTGGTAAAGAGCGTTCTCCCCTCGCAACCCTCGCCAAATTCTGCGACACCTACCTCGAAGGGACTATCAATACCCTGCATATCCTGCCCTTCTTCCCTTACTCATCAGACAGAGGATTTTCTATCATCGACTTCGAAACCGTAGACCCCAATCTGGGAACCTGGGAGGATATCGAAGACCTGGAAAAACGTTACCAGCTAATGTTTGATGGGGTCATTAACCATGTGTCATCCAAGAGTCGCTGGTTTCAGGAATTCCTAAACGGCAATCCCTACTACTGGGATTTTTTCCTGAACTTTGTCTCTCCAGCCGACCTGACCCCGGCGCAGCGCAGGATAATCTTTCGTCCTCGAACCTCTAATATTCTTGCGCAATTCCAGACGATCAACGGTCCAAGCTATGTATGGGCCACCTTCTCTCGAGATCAGCTTGACCTGAATTACAGAAATCCGGATGTTCTTATGCGGGTCATCGAGATACTGCTCCTATATGTACGTCATGGGGCGGACATTATTCGTCTGGATGCGGTTACCTACCTGTGGGTCGAACCGGGAACACGCTGTATTCACCTGGACCAAACCCATGAAATTGTCAAACTCTTCCGTGACGTCTTGGATGCAGTCGCACCGGGTGTGGCCCTGATAACGGAAACCAATGTTCCTCACGTAGAAAACATGTCATATTTCGGCAATGGTCATGATGAAGCTCAGATGGTTTATAATTTCGCACTCCCTCCTCTGGTTCTCCACACCTTTTATACCGAGGACACAACGGTACTTTCCCGGTGGGCCGCAGGTCTACAAAAGGTTTCAAATACAACAACCTTTTTCAATTTTTTAGACTCGCACGACGGAATCGGTCTAATGCCGGTAAAGGAAATTCTACACAAAGAAGCTATTAAATTTCTCATTCAAAGGGCACAGGAACATGGCGGTTATATCTCCTTTAAAACCGATGAAGGCGGTGGGGAGGAAGCCTATGAGATCAACATAACGTGGTTCAGCGCTCTCAATCACGAGGGCAGCGACGAGGATATTGCATTTCAGGTTAGGCGGTTCGTCGCGTCCAGGATCATTGCGCTGGTCCTCCAGGGAGTGCCGGGGATTTATCTTCACAGTTTGATAGGAACCCGCAATGATATCGAAGCCGTCTTGGCTACCAAAACCAAACGTGACATCAATCGCACGGTTATCGATGCCGAGGCTATCACCAACGCCCTTAAAGATCCCTTTTCCAAGATCTCTCGGATCAACAGAGAACTTGGGAGACTAATCACGATCAGGACAAAGCAACCCGCTTTTCATCCCAACGGCGACCAGCGTATCCTGATGTTGTCACGCTCACTCTTCTCGGTCTTAAGAACATCCCCTGAAAGGGATCAACACATTTTAGCCTTGATAAACGTAACCGGAAGGGTTTGCAAACTCGAGGTTTCCCTCGCTGAACTCGGTATTGGTGAAACACATTGGTATGATCTGGTAAGCGAAGTGGAATGGATGGCTGAGGGCAAATATCTTTCGATTACCTTAAATCCCTACGACATCATCTGGCTGGAGCCATTCTGCGAGTTGGAAAACACTTCAGATTATAGCGCTGAAAAAGGCATAGATCCGATCCTTAGCTCCGTTTAGATATGCCCTCATATCGTCCAGTTCCTTTTCGTTCATCCACGGAACCTCCTCAAAAGTCGTTTCATGAATCTCAGGAATGAGCGGGTTTCCTTCTTCTCCTATGGCGAGTTCCTTTGGCAGGATATCCGCTATCCTTAGCATGGCAAGATCATTTCCATCAATCTCTTCGGGCATCTCCGTCTGATGATGAAAAGCGATACAATCCGTTATCTTCTCGGGAAATCGCCATCTTGACAAGAGCATAGCCCCGACCTCACCGTGGTCAAGGCCGAAAATGCGCCTTTCCGCTATGTGAAGCTCCCCTTTTTCCAATTTACGGGAATCTTCCTCCAGTGCCTGACGAAAGAATGTGCCGAAAAATTGATCCAGCACAACCTTACCGATATCGTGGAGCAGACCGATAATAAAAAGATATTCATTACCACCCCCCCCACCCGATCTCTTGCCCAATTCCTGCATCACGCTTGCCACGGCCAAACTGTGTATCCACAGTCCCTCCCATGAAAAATAGGGATTTGGTTTGCTTGAAGGTAAATTGTGGATGACCCCTATGGACAGGGCAAGAGATCTCACCATATTGAAACCGAGGAGAACAACCGCCCTTTCCAGATTGGAAATTTCCCGTTGGAATCCGTAGTAGGCGGAATTCGCGACTTTCAGTATTTTTGAGGTCAGAGCGGGATCATGGGAAATTGCATCAATGATCTCCGATGTGCGACTTTCCTCGCTTTCCATTAAACTCAGAAGCTTCGGCAATACAACAGGAAGAGTGGGGAGTTCCTCTATCTTTGAGTAGATCTTGGCCCGTACTTCATCCTTTTCCATGCTTCCCGCCCGTTTCTCTGAGCATTGCTTAGCACGGCTTATGCCGGAAAACCCTGTCTTTCGGCTTTCCGGTCGGCCCGATCCAAAACGCCAAGCCACCGCCCGCTAATCTGGCCTGCTAAGGGCCTGTCATATAGGCGCATTACGGCATGGCGTCCAGCACTTCTCCGGGGACATCATTCTCAAACTGCCTGAAGTTTTGTTTAAAGTCCGCTGCCAGATTTTTTGCCCTTTCTTCATATTCATTCCTATCCGATACGGATGTCCTTGGATTCAAAATATCGGAAGGAACTCCTTCACATGCCTTGGGTATCATAAATCCAAATAACGAATCCTTCTCGAATTCTCCCTGATCCAGTGTACCGTTTAATACATTCTTAATCAGGGCCCTGGAATAGGCAATCTTTATACGCTCTGCCTCTCCATAGGGCTCACCCGACCATCCGGTGTTAAGCAGCCAACACTTAACATCATGGGTCTGAATCTTCTTCAAAAGAAGACCGGCATAGACGGTCGGAGGCAGAGCCATAAAAGGCGCTCCAAAACAAGCGCTGAAGGTGGCCTGGGGTTCCTTGACACCCAACTCCGTCCCCGCCACCTTGGCCGTGTAGCCGCTCAAAAAATGGTAAACAGCCTGAAACGGCGTCATCAATGCAACCGGCGGCATCACGCCGAAGGCATCACAGGTAAGCATAATGATGCTTTTCGGGTGCCCGCAGACCCCTTCGCGAATTGCAGTCGGGATATGGGATATGGGATAGGCGGCCCTTGTATTTTCGGTGAGAGAGGCATCAAAAAGATCGACACGCCTTGTATTGTGATCCAGGCTGACATTTTCCAGGATTGTGCCGAATCTCCTCGTGCACTCGTATATCTCCGGTTCCGCTTCCTTTGAAAGCCTTATTACTTTGGCATAACAGCCACCTTCAAAATTGAATATCCCTTGATCGCTCCAGCCATGTTCATCATCCCCTATCAAATTCCGGTCCGGGTCGGCAGAAAGCGTTGTTTTACCGGTTCCTGAAAGTCCGAAAAAGATAGCAGTATCATTCTCGTCTCCCACATTGGCCGAACAGTGCATGGATAGAACCGATTCCTGGGGCAAAACATAATTCAACATTGTAAAGACGGATTTCTTTATCTCACCAGCGTAACTCGTCCCCCCTATGAGGACCAGCTTTTTGCCCAAGTGCAACAGGATAAAAGCCTCCGAACTCGTCCCGTCCAGCTCGGGTACCGCATGGAATCTCGGAACATTGATTATCGTAAATTCAGGACGATGATTCCGTGCCTGTTCCAGGGTCTTCATCTGTATCAACATGTTTCGTGCGAACAGGTTGTGCCAGGCCGTCTCGGTAACGACTCTCACAGGTATCCTGTATTCTGAGGCCGCACCCGCATAGCAATCCTGTATAAAGATATCCTTGTTTTGAAGATAGGCCTGGAGCCTGTAAAAGAGACTCATAAATTTTTCTTCTTCCATCCCTTTATTCTCACTGCCCCACCAGACTTTTTCCAGGCTTGACGGCTCTCTGACTATAAATTTGTCATTTGGAGACCGACCCACATGGTGCCCTGTTCTCACGACCACAGGACCCAAATGCGCTATGTTTCCCTCTTGCCTCCTAACGATCTCTTCATAGAGATGGGTGGTGCCGGCATTCCAGTAAATATTGCCCGCATTCTTAAACCCGAGTTCTTCTATCTCCTGTCTTACATCTTTTTGATTAAACATGGCAACCTCCCCTCATGGTTTAGGCATTATACCAGAAGCCTGGAACATCACTCACTCGTCAGACGGTTGGACAAAACCAGAAGATCCTTTTCCACCATGTTGTCGGTACGGATCTCATTAAATGGAATCGCATATTCCTTGCCTGACCGGACCGCCGGCATCAGCCTGGAAGTCCCTGCCTTGAGATATCCCGCCACGTT
>CAZIXY010000051.1:0-14778 GCA_964543315.1 uncultured Desulfobacteraceae bacterium
AACCGAACGAAAGAGACTTCTCGTAATTGGATTCCGCCTTCTCAAAATCCCCTAGGCTCATGTAAGCATCAGCTATTCTGGTTGTTGCAATCCTTGGGTCCATACCGTATTTAAGGGCCGTTTCCCATGCCTCTATTGCAGGCACATAGTCTTTTGTGCCCCTGAAACAATCCGCTTTTCCGTGCCAGGCATATGAATCTTGCGGATCTATCTCAAGGACCTTTTCATAATATTCAATGGCCTTTCCGTAATCCCTTCTCTTCCTATAAATACCTGCTACCGAAGTAAGCGTCAAAACGTTATCACCCGGCATACCAAGCAACTTCTCCAAATATTCCAAGGCATTGTCATATTCGCCATCTCTGGTATAAATGTCCCCAAGGCCTTTCAAGGCATATCGGTCATCGGAATTTATTTCAAGGGCCATTAAATAAAACTTTTTTGCTGCCTTAAAGTCACGCTTCTTTCTGAAACCATCAGCCACCCTCGTCATTACCTGATAATCATCAGGGTTTTTAGAGAGATACTGCAGCCAGATCTTTAATGCCTTTTCTATTTCCTTTAATCCCCTGAACGCGTCTCCCAGGCCCAGGAGAGCAAATTTATTGTTTTTTTCAATCTCGAGGGCCCTCCGGTAATAGGAAACCGCTTTTTTGAACTGGTTTTTTTTTCGTTCCAGATCACCCAGACCGACAAGTGCGAATTCTTGATTTTGGTCCGTTTTAAGGAGTTGTAGAAATTTTTCTTCGGCCTCCCTGTATCTCCCCTCCCTTGTCAGCCTGTGGGCAAGCCTGCCCAGGTTTACCAGGTCGTTTTTCACTTTGGCCTTCTCTTTAACTGACCCCATTATCCTGACCTCAACAACGCATCAAAAAAGCAAATCCTGACTAACCCTAGATCCTTAAGCTAAATACGAGACCACATTTAAGGTCCACAGACAACATAGGTTAAGGATAGAAAATCCAGACGCAAGACACGAAAATTTATGCTGAAATTAAAGCTCCAATTCACGAACCTCATCAGAGGTAGAGCGTAAGCGTCCTGAAAGTTCCCTGGCAATGCCCAGTTGAATCTTTGATGCGATTTTGGGGGTTTCCTTAAGAAGCTGTAAAAAATCAGCCTTGGCGAGCCCGTAGAGTTCCGTATCCTCTTCAGCTATTGCCGTTGCAGAACGCGGCTTTTCTTCAAGTAACGCCATATCCCCAAAGAAGACTCCCTTGCCAAAGGAGGCCACCCGTTTTTTTCGCTGTCCTTTACCAATATCCAACAGGATACTCACACAGCCCCGAGAAACCAGAAACATGGTATTCCCTTCATCTCCTTCCTTGAAAATGACATCACCTGCATTGTAGTTGGAGCGTTGCAATAACTTGGAAACACTGGAAATCTCGTTTTTGCTCAGGTACTGGAAAATCTTCATGTCTTCTATGTCAACGCGGCGGGTGTCCATGTGCTCATTTGTGCCATCGGTCTGAAGAAGCAAATCTTCAGCCCATTCCAGGGCCCGATCCGTGTCCTCGAACAGTTTTTCGTCTCCTATCTGATCCAGTACCCCAACATCTTTGAGAAATGAGGAAAACTTCCCCTCATGCGAGTCACCTGAGTTTGAGACATAACTCAAAATCAGGTGCTTATTTTCATCTTTCAATTGACTGTCCAGTTGTCTAAAAAGCTGGGCCCCGGTAAGGTCGATCTCCTTCACGAGTCTGAGATCCAGGATCAGGATTTCGGCATCTCCGGCGTCTTTCTCAATTACCTTGAGGAGTCCATCTGCCGTACCAAAAAATAAGGATCCTTCCAGCTGGTAAACAACAATCCTGCGCCCGAGTCTTTCAAGGGCTCCCCTTTCATCAGTAGCCCTGACCTTTTTTGAATGGACATCGCTTCCCAGCATCCTGTTCTTTATAACAGATCGAGATATCTGATCCTTGATGAAAAGGAGTATGGTAATAACCACCCCAAGACCAACGGCCACCATAAGATCAATAAACAGGGTCGTCCCCGCAACCAGTATAACGATGGCCATATCCCTGAGGGTGGATTTCCTTTTGATCAAACCAAAACTCCACCTGTCGGCCATCCTGCTTGAGACTACCATGAGAATTCCCGCAAGCACCGAATACGGAATGTACCGAGCGTATTCTCCAAAAAAAACAAGCACAACAAAAACCGAAACCCCGCAAAGCATACCCGATAGTCGTGTTTTACCTCCGTTTTGAATATTAGCCAGGGTACGCACCGTGGAACCTGCTCCGGGCAATGCACCAAACACGGAAGCAACCATGTTTCCGATCCCTTGGCCTATAAGCTCGCGCAGGCTGTTGTGTCGAGTCTTGGTAACCACGTCAGCGACAAGGGAGGTGAGCAGGGAGTCTATGGAACCGAGCATGGAAAGGGTAAAGGCGGCCATTAGCATCTTCATCCACTCCCTTTTGCCCAGATCACCAATAAGATTCATGAAACCTAAAGCCATATCAGGTTTAGGCAATGCAGAAGGGATATTCCCAATAATGAGGGGGTTCCCTTCAACGGTTAACAGGTCCGGACGAAAAGCCCATCCAATAAGAAAAAAACATCCCAGCCCGGCGACCAGCCCCATGAGCGCTCCGGGGACAGCCTTGATACATCTTGGAACCAAAACAACGGCCAGAATTGTGATAATTCCCACGACTACTGAAATCCATGACGGCATGGCTGCACCTGCAAAAACGTCCGCAACGGATTGTTCGTTCGTCAAACCCAAAAAAGGTTTGACCTGGCCAAAGAAGATGATCATTGCCACACCGTTCATGAAACCCGCTATAACAGGATAGGGAATGAATTTGATAAGCTGTCCTCCTCTGGAAAGCCCCAGGAGAATTTGAAAGACTCCAGCAATGAATACAGCTAAAAATACCGGGCAGAGAATAGCGAAAATTTCTGAAGTCGGTATAGGAATACTAATGGATTGTGCATGGAGAGAGGTGGTTATCATGGCGGCGATCATGACGCTCATGGGCCCGGTCGGTCCTGTAACCTGGGTAGGAGTTCCACCGAAAAGTGAGGCAAAAAAGCTGGTAAGGATCGCGCCATAGAGGCAGGCTAGGGCACCCTGACTGGCAAATTCAGGCCCGAGCGGCGCAAAGGCCACAATTCCGAAAGCAAGTGCCACGGGCACTGCGATTATGGCCGAGGAAAGCCCCCCAAACAGATCGCCTTTCAGGTTTCTGAACATGTAATTCTTTCCTCTCGCCTGGACTTGTATCTCCAAACCTGCCCATAGCAAGCTACCCCGCAGCCCGGCGGGGCGGGATCCTCCTCAGGCGGATAAATCTACGCTGCACTTCCACAAGCCTGCGTGCATCAGGATGGAAAAGGGAGTTCTCCAAGAGCCATACGTGCAAGCTGCGTGATAAAAACCGGATTCATGCCTTTTTCCCTCGCAGATTTACCTAGGGCACCCATACATAAAGGACAGAGAAAGACCATAGCTTCCGCACCCGCTTCCAAGGCGTCTTTGAGGTTGTCCTCCATTGTTGGTCTAATCCTCTCGGGGTAGATGCGTGAAAAGAGACCTCCACAGCACAGTGCCGACTCCCTATCGCACCTCCTTTCAACCCTTTCCACGCCAACAATCTCAAACAACTCATCAAGAACCGGCTCCATCTCTCCCGAATACCTGGAGGCGCATGGCCTCTGATAGGCTATTTTGCGACTGAGCGGAGCGATGCTGTCTGAATGCTCTTTCAGATAGTCTCTCATGTACTCCGCGATGTGCGTGACTCTGAAAGGAATTTTTATACCGTAATCCGGCATTTTTGACATCATTGCATGGCAGTCCGCATGTATGAATACGATTTCCTTTGCCCCGATACCGGCAAGCTCCCTCACGAAGTCCTGTGCGTGCTCGGTCAAAGGGCTATCCATTCCTATGTGCACATAACCTAAGTAACAGAAGTATCCGCCACCCTTGACAATAGTCATGTCTTCGAACATCTGACCGCCCACTGCATCACCTGGCATAAAAGGTTCCATCACACACAGAGAGAGGGCCGGTTTTGAACCGTCACCCTTGATCAGCGTGGAAGGCATTATACCTCCGGCATCCATGAACTTTCTTATTTTTTCTGGAATAGGAAGAGAATGATAAATTTCCTGTAGCCTGTTGATAAGATCAAAAGGATTGGCACCGTTAGGGCAATATTCGTTGCATGCACAGCAGGTAATACAGGCCTTCAGAATTTCAGCCGGTTTTCCGGCAACAAGTTCTTTGATTTGTTTAACGGCCTCTTCTCTGTCATAGGCAACATATTGACACCGGACAAGACAGTCACCACAAAAATCGCATTTTTCCCCATCCCACATATCATTACCCCGCCCATATTCGTCATTTATGTCAGAGAAAAACCGTCTACTTCTTCAAATGTGTCCGCGTCGAGCATACGGAATGACCGCTTGTTTGGATATATTTCCTACCAGATAAGTCCCTAAAAGGCAAGGGCTATCCGGCAATGGTAAGCCTCACTGGAACGAGATTATAATAATTGGAGGTTGTGGCAATCAGGTATGGGGAAATAGGGTTGAGGTTTATTCATATATGTCCTATCATAATTTTTTATTAATTTTGACATACATCCTTGGCGTGGCTTTCCGATACCCGGATAGGATCTTATTTACGGAGGACATTTTAATGGCCAAAAAACCTTCCTACGAAGAATTAGAAAAAAAGATTAAAGAGCTGGAGAAGGAAACCAGCAAGCCAAAGGAAGCTGAGGAGGCCTTGCGGAAAAGCGAAGGGAGACATTCCCAGATCGTGCAGGGAAATCCCATACCCACCTTTGTCATCAATGCCAATCATATCATCACCCACTGTAACAAGGCATTCGAAAACCTGACCGGAATTCCCCCAGAAGATATAATCGGAACAAAAAGACAATGGCTTCCATTTTATTCCTCGGAAAGACCGGTTTTGGCCGATCTTCTCGTAGACAATGCCTCTGAAGAAGAAATAGCAAAGTATTACGGCGGACAGTATCGAAAATCAGCAGTTATAGAGGGGGGATATGAGGCTGAAAGACTGTTTCGCAACCTGTGGGAAGACGGCAAGTGGCTCTTTTTTACGGCATCTCCCATTACAGACAGTGACGGGAACATCACAGGCGCGATAGAAACACTCCAGGACATCACTAAGAGAAAGCAGGCGGAAGAGGCAGCGCTTAAATCCGAAAGACGCCTGAGAATCCTTCTGGACTTTGTCCCCCACCCTATTGTCGTCTTTACCTTAGATGGCCGTGTGTTCTATTTAAACCCGGCCTTTACGGAAATATTCGGTTGGACACTCGAAGAATTGGAGGGAAAAACCATTCCCTACTCTCCCCCCGGACTTGAGCAAGAAACCAGCGAGATGATAAAACAGCTCTTAGAGAAGAAAATCATACTGCGCTACGAGACCAAAAGGTTGACAAAGGACGGGAGGATCTTAGATGTGGTTATGAGGGCTGCGGTTTATTCAGAATCAAAGGATGAACCTGCAGGAGAAATTGTACTCTTGAGGGATATCACCAAGGAAAAGAGGATCGCCCGCAACAATGAAGCAATCCTCCGCCTCAGCACAGCGCTTCCTGAATACCCTGACCTGGAGGATCTTCTGGATTATGTCAGCAGTGAGGTAAAACAACTTCTGGGCACGGAAGGCTCGCTCGTCATATTGAGGGACGACTGGACGGATGAGCTATTTTTCTTAGGCGCCGCCTATGATGACACCGCTACCCAGGAAAGGATGAAGGAGATCCGTTTACCAATGGACGGGTTTGTGGCCGGAAAAGTGATCAAGACCGGGAAGCCGATCATCGTTGATGATACCTCCATTGATCCGGAACTTGCCCGAAAAAGGGATAAAAAGTTAGGCTACCATACGAAAAATCTGCTCGAAGTACCCCTGAGGAGCAGTGATAGAATTATCGGCGTATTATGCGCCATTAACAAAAAGGAAGGCTCCTTTGACCAGACGGACGTTGAGATGTTAAACATGATAGCCGGAACCGTTGCCCTTTCGATTGAAAATGCCAGATTCTCCGAGGAATTGAAAAAGGCCTACAAAGAAGTATCGAGCCTGAACCGGGCGAAGGACAGAGTCATTGACCATCTCTCCCATGAACTCAAGACACCCGTCTCGGTTTTGTCCGGTTCCCTGGAGTTGTTGACTATAAAACTGGCTGCGCTTCCCGAAGAATCATGGGAACACACTATGAAAAGAGCCAAAAGAAATTTGGGCCGCATAATGGATATTCAGGACGAGGCGGATGATATCATGCGTGACAAACAATACGAGACCCATGAACTCCTTTCCTCGATAATAGAGCAGTGCAGCGACGAACTGGAGATTCTACTTGCCCAGGAGGTGGGCGAAAAACCGGTTATTGAAAGTATTAGAAAGCGCGTTGACGAGATATTCGGGCCCAAAGATGTGGAGTCAGAGGAAATCATGCTCCATGAATTCGTAGGGGATAGAATTGATCAGCTCAAACCCATGTTCTCCCATCGAGAGGTGGAAATCATACACAAGCTTGAACCCGCGCCACCCATATTTATGCCGCGAGATCCGCTGCAAAAGGTCGCGGACGGGCTTATTAAAAATGCCGTTGAAAACACACCTGATGGTGGCAAGATAGAGATAATTGTGCGAAAAGAGGAAAAAGGCACGGAGCTGGTCGTTCATGATTATGGTGTGGGGATTACGGCAGAGAATCAAGCCCGCATATTCGAGGGATTCTTTGCAACCCAGGATACAATGGACTATTCCTCCAAGCGGCCCTTTGATTTCAATGCCGGTGGAAGAGGCGCGGACTTGTTGCGCACGAAAATCTTTTCCGAAAGGTATAATTTTAAGATTGATATGCAGTCTTCACGATGCCACCACATACCAAAAAGCAGTGATATCTGCCCCGGCAGGACTGATGAATGCAGTTTCATCCACGATAAAAATGACTGCTATCGCTCAGGTGGTACCATCTTCTATGTCCTTTTTCCGCCAGCCCTTGAAACGTAAACACTCAAATCTTGGCACGCCCCTTGCGTTTATAATCCCATTTTTCCGGACGTAATTCTTTTAGACGACATTAATTGACAGTAAAGAATGCCCTACCCAATGGGCAGGGCATTCATACCCAATCAAGGATATTCTTTCGAAAAAGCCTTTATCATGGGATATCGCTTTTTTGTGCCCTGATGCCTGGTGGCTGTGTTTGTTAAAGGCACGACCGGATCTCAAGGTGATTGTCTTAAGCGGCTATTCCATTGACGGCCCTGTGCAGGAGCTTCTGGATGCAGGCGCCCAGGCATTTATCCAGAAACCCTTTTCGCCCGCACCGTTTTCAAAAAAATAAGGGAGATTTTGACAAAACCTATTCCCGAATAACTAGAAAGGTGTTCCTGCTTATTTGCATAAATAAAAATGACATTACGCGGACTTCCGCAAATGAGTACAGTTCCTGACACCCTGCTTTCCTGAGTTCTTCGGGGTTATTTCAATTGAAAACGAATCGGGATCTTAACCCACATTTCCACCGTTTCCCTTCCGCGCATTCCAGGCTTAAACAACCACTTCTTGACCGATGCCATGGCGGCCCTGTCCAGCATCCTGTGTTTACTGGATCTAAACAGTCGCATGTCCTTCACCCTCCCGTCTTCATCCACGAGGACCTCCAGGATAACGGTCCCTTCATAACCTCGCCTCCTGGCCAGCTTGGGATAATCGGGCGGAGGATTTTTTTTATAGAGGGGTTTAGCCTCCTGCAGGGTATAGGTAACCTGCGGAGGTCCTGACGGCTTCAGATTTTCACCGTTTCCTTGTATCTCCTTTTCAAGGACTTCTTCTTTAAAATCCGGAAAATCCGGTGCTGAGTCCCTGCTGATATCCGCTAATTGCGGTTCGGGCGGCATAGCCGGCTCCGACACAGGAATGTCGGATGGTTCCTGCCTTAAGACTGTGACTTTTTTACGTGGCTGAGGACTTTTTGAACGAGTTACCGGCGCAGGAGCCTTTTTTGGTTTCTCGGGCTTATGAACAGATTTAGGCCTTTTCTTTTTAACAGCAATTGGGGGCTTTCTTACTTTTACCTCGGGGCTCTTCATCACCGGCTTTGGTTTCGACCTTGCCGGTTGACGATAGGCCAGGGTCATGGTGACCACACGGGTTTCCGGTCTGCGGATTTGCCTTTTCTTGAGCCATGCCGGATCGGACCCCATAAAATATCCATGGATCGCCAGGGCAAGTCCGGCAGCAATTAAAAACCTTTTCACGGCTTTTTATTTACCTCGGCCTGCAGGGAAATCCTGTTAAGGCCCGCCTCCCTGATTCGGTCAAGAACCTGAAATAGTCGCTGGTAGGGGAGACTGCGATCTGCGAACAAGAGGACACCGGGCTTCCTGCCCGTCCGAGACTTTTCCTTCAAAATATTCGTCAAAGAGTCCAGAGGAACCCGTTCCTTATCCACGTAAACAGTGCCGCCCGACTTTACGGTCACCGACAGCAAAAGTTGCTTATCGATCTTGGCCGTTTGGGATAAGGGGAGCACAACAGGCAGCCCCCGGTGCACGGCCATGGAAAGCATGGCATAAATAAAAAACACCAGAAGCAGAAAGACAATATCAATCAGGGGCAGCATTTCAATGCGGGGTCTCCTGATTGCTTGAAGGCTGATTTTCACTGTAGATCACCCCCCGAATCGCCCGGTCTGTTGTTCAATTTTTCATAAACAATCTCCAGGCTTGTGGCATATTTTTCTATGGTCAGCACCGCGTTTTCCACGCGGCTGTTAAAATAATTATAAGGAAATACGGACAGGATCGCGATGCCAAGTCCGGACGCAGTGGTAATCAGCGCCTGGGCTATGCCGGCGGTTACGGCCTGAGGGTGTTCGATACCACTGGTTCCCAGCAGTTCAAACGAAGTAATAATGCCGAGCACGGTTCCGAATATCCCCAACAAAGGGGCTACGGTAATCATTGTATCCAGCACGGCCATATACCGCCGCATCCGTTTGATCTCTTCGGCCGCAGCAGCTTCCATGGCCTTGGTCATGGAAAAATCCCTGTGAAGAATCCCGGAAACCAGAATCCGGATCACGAAGTCCTTGGATCCGTCCACCATTTCCTTAACCCCGTCCCAGTCTCCCTCCTGGCACAATTGAAGAACACGTTCCAAAAGTGCCCTGTTTCCCCGCATGCCCTCTGTCATCCAGAATATGGACCGTTCTATGATCACCGTCAGCGCGATGATCGAACACGCCAAAAGGGGGTACATGACCGGTCCACCCTTTATAAAAATATCCATCATGACCTTTTCCTTTCCAAAGCCTCAAAGTATAACGAGAAATAATGCATACGGATATAGGGTCTTCTTCATAAAAAACCCGAACCGATCATCTCGATCCGGGATTTCCCTTTTCTATCCTCAGGACCTTTGCAGTTCCCTTGCCGGGCAAGGGGTCACCCCAGGTTCAGGCAGGTCTTCTGACTCCCCCGCCCTTTTAGCGACCTTCCCATCCCGATTTAACGGAACAGTGGTATACAAAGACTAAAAGGGTTCCCTTTTTTCAATATGATAAAGGGCGGAGTTACAGCGGCGGGCCCGTCCCCGACTTTAACGGGGTTCCCTATTAGCTCAAAAAGAGCACCTGAACAAAAATAGAATTATATGATTCGAAAGTTATGGCATCAATTGTGATTCTTATATTTTTCTTGAGGCGGTGCGGGTTTCCGAAAAGGTAGTTTAAACCAGCTTGCCATAACTTATGAATATTAAAAATATCTTTATAGTAAAAAACCGAAACGCAGTCCAGCCAAATCCGCATATCCGGTTCCTATTTTAAAAGCATATCGAAAACAACGGGTGCCGCACCCATTCGGGTCATCTCATCAATTGCATTTTGCCCGTCTTCGGGATTAACGTTTACGGCCCTGATGGCATCTGTAAGAAGAAGCACCTTGTATCCATATTTAAGGGCATCCTTTACCGTATTTAGTACGCAATAATCCGTCGCAAGACCCCCGATCAGGAGGCGGCGGATACCGGCAGCCTGCATTCGGTCATGCATATCCGTGCCCTCAAATCCGGAATAGGCCTCCTTGTCCAGTTGGGTCGCAGAAGAGATAACGACGGTGGAGCCTGGAAGATGCAAGTCAGGATGAAATCGAGCGCCCTTTGAACCTACCACGCAATGAACAGGCCATGGTCCTCCCTGGGCCGTAAAAGAGCAATGCCCTTCCGGATGCCAGTCACGGGTGGCAAAAATGGGTAATTCCTTTGATTGAAAAATCTCGATATAACGATTCATGGCGGGAAGGATTTCCTCGGCACCCGGCACGGTCAGACTTCCGCCTAAAAAGAAGTCGTTCTGAACATCCACAGCAACGAGGGCATCACCGGGCTTCAAATTCGCATGTTCCCGAATCGATGGTTCTTTGTGGGTCATATTATTATCTTAGGATCATCTCCAAATTAGTTGGTCGATGATCAGGAATCCTTGGCCACTTTCTCCCGACTAACTGGGATAAAAATATTATTATAATCTAATAAAGAAATAATACCAAACCAAAAGAAAAATGCCTCCTCCAAAATACGAAGTCATTCCACACGGCTTTTGAAAAGAGACCCCCATGACTCTATTTCGAATGCCTCATCATTGGAGGCGAAGCTTGCCCGCCGTTTGGTGGGCGGGGCGTGGGGCTCTTCGAATGGACGCATCTTCCGGATCAATTCTACTCTGGCCTGTACCGCGGCCCGATCCGCGGTCAGTATTGCAACGTACTAATGGAATCCATTGCCTTCTTTTCCAGCAGGCCGCAGGGAGGGTCGCCTGCACCTTAGGAGTAGATGCGGCTTTAAGATGAGTGCCATGCCGAGCCGTCCAAACTTCCTCCCTATGTAAGCTAAACGGGCCATGGCACTTTCTTTTCAAAATGCGTATCCAAACTTCTAATGAAGGATTCAAGTTATATACCCCTCGACTCCTTGACTCCTCAAATCCCGGAACCCCATCGTGGGGCAGGCCAAAATTCCTAAACTGATTTTCCAAAATGTGACATATTGTTTCTAAAAACTTTTAGACTAAAGTTATTTCTTGAGAAGTATGACTTAAAATGTTAAAGAAAAAAACAATTCCGCTCAATTCAGATGAAATGACTTATTTACCGGTTCGAAAAACTACTAATGGTCATCAAACAAGCCAAAGATGTTTTAAAAATTGAGGCCCAAAGCATTCTGGGCCTTGTGGAAAAGATTGGTCCCGAATTTGAAAGGGCCGTGGACCTGATCCTGAAGGCCAAAGGAAGGGTCATCCTCACCGGTATGGGAAAATCAGGCCTGATAGGCAGGAAGATATCCGCCACTCTCAACAGTACGGGAACCCCTTCCCTTTTCCTTCATCCTGCGGAGGCGATTCACGGTGACCTCGGCATGGTAACTCCTGATGATATCGTCATTGCCATATCCAACAGCGGACAGACGATAGAAATCAATACCATACTACCGATGCTTGGAAAAATAGGAGCCGGGATTATCGCCTTCACGGGCGGCCTGGACTCTCCCATGGCAAAGGGGTCTGATATTGTCATTGATGTCGGTGTTGAAAGGGAGGCCTGTCCCTTAGGAATGGCTCCAACGGCCAGCACTACAGCCGCCCTGGCTATGGGCGATGCGCTTGCCGTCGCTTTGATTAACCGTCGACGCTTTAACCAGGATGATTTCAAAAAATTTCATCCAGGTGGGAGCCTGGGAGAAAGGCTTACCATCAAAGTCAGGGAGGTCATGCTCACCGGCGACCTTATTCCCATGGTTTTGCAGGGCTCAAAGGTTGAAAAGGCTGTTGAAGAAATCAATGCCAAAAAGCTCGGGGCCACCCTCATTGTTGATAAAAACAAAAGGCTTTTAGGCATTATCACTGACGGAGATCTGAGAAGGGCGCTGACCAGACATAAGAATATCCATGGAATGGATGTTGATGACATCATGTCTCCCTCTGCAAAGACCATAAACGAACAACAGAATGCAGCCCAGGCCCTTGAAATCATGGAATTAAACGCTATTACCCACCTTGTTATCTTAGACAAACAAAACCGGGTAAAGGGCCTCGTTCATCTTCACGACCTTTTGGGGAGAGAGGAGTTCAGGGTAAATGGAAGCATTAACCCCACCACGGGGGCTTATCGCTGATCTGATAACCCCGCTCAAAAGCGAAGGTTCCATTGACGGTGAGGGACTGAAAGGAATCCTGGACCGGGTGACCCCTTTTTCTCAGGGTGTATTTCTGGGCGGCCCACACACTGGTGAAGGGATAAACCTGACCCAGGATCATCTCTCAGAACTCCTTCAAAAGGCCCTCAAGGTAATCCCCGGCCGTATTCCAATTCTGATCTGGGTTACACGGAATACGGATGAGAAAACAAGAAAGATCATCCGGAATTTGAATAAAACGATTCAAGGGAAAAGGGACCAAGGGCAGGTCTACTGGGTGGATACGCCCCTTTATTACCACAGCAACCGTGGCCTGCTTGCCCATTACAGAGACATCTGCTCCATGACGGACCAACCCATTATCCTCCACAATGACCCTGAATTGATAAGAGGGATTGGCACTCCATTTAAAAGAAACAATATCCGTACGAGCATACTGAAGGAATTGACCACCCTCAAAAATATTGTCGGCCTGGTCTTTCTGGGACCCATAGACAGGGCATACAATTATCAGAAGGCCTGCCGCGGAAGAAGCGGTTTCAGGATCTACGATGGTGAGGAAACCAATTTTATGTCTTATCCAAGCACGAGCGGTGTGGTATCTGCGGGAGCGAATCTTGCACCCGGCGCATGGCAACGGATCGTTTCGTCCTCCCTCCATTTAGAAGGTGACCAGGGCGACGGGTACGACATGCAACAGATCTGGGAATTGGACCGCTACCTTCGAAGTCTCAAGGATATCTATCAGAAGATGCCGGTGGCTGTTATCAAAGAAATCCTCTCAGACATGGGCATCATCAAGACTCCCGCCACCACTTTTACGGCCGAAAATATGGAGAAACATAAAAGAGCCATAAAGAAGTTGATGGCTCGCTCCGGAGACTATAGGTAGGTCAAGAAACTTCAATTCCCTGCCAGAGGGTAACTCTGGAATTGTCTGATCCATGATCGATAGGACTTTAAAGTTTTGGGAGAATAATGTCTTAATTTAATTTCAGCGGTTAACCTCTCATAAACCGGCATCCAATTCGCGTTTGTTATCTTTAAATTATATTTTGTTGTTGATATAGCATGATATGCTTGATTTTGTTGTTGTATCGTTTGCTTCTTGTCCGTCAACTTTTTAATAAAATGATCAAGGGTTTCCTTGTTTAATTTATTGAAACGATATTTTTCACAAAAATCCAAATAATACCGCAGCCACTTTCGATAATAAAAATGGACGCCTTTGGGGATTGCCTTTTTATTTAAAAGTAAATCATAGGGATTTTTGATTGATGCACGATAAACAGTAACTATATAATCATTTGGCCACAAATAGAGAAAGTCATGGTCAAGATTCGCTGGGATACCCACAGATGGGACACCGAATTTGCCTTTGAAAATCTCAAAGATTACTTCGAGATTGTCGAGGGTCAGTTTGATGTGGTTCGAGAATTGGAGAAAAAAAAGATACCTCAGGAGCCACCTCCCGGCTTGTCTGAAGAGGAGTTTGTCGATTGGCAATCAGAGATTCAATTTTTTGAAGACCGTTACGAGCGCGATTTCCCGTCAAAGATCAGGTATTCCTTCTTAGTCCTGCTCCATATTGTAGTAGAAACCCGTTTGCGAGCTACCTGTAATGAAATTGCAAAACGTAGGAATTTAGAGCTAAAGGAAAAGGAACTCAAAGGTGCCGCGATCGAACGTGTAAAAGTATTTTTAGATAAGGTTGCCAAGACTCCTGTCAAAAATCAAGAGATATGGCAGTGGCTTAAGGACTTTCAGAAGGTCAGAGATTGCATCGTGCACGTGAATGGACGAATCGAGCTGTCCAGAGACAAGAAGCGCCTCAACGAACTCTGCAACAAGGATTTGGGGCTCTCGATTGACGCAGGTACTCTGATCATTAAACAAGAGTACTGCACCAAGACGTTAAAAATCGCACGCAATTTTTTTGACCAATTGTTTATCGCTACTGGATTTGGCTCATCTATTCCAGTTGTGGAATAAAGATCGGAAAGTCTTGGTCCAAGATAATTCGAGGCCTAACGAATGCAATCAACCCGACAAAAAACGCGCTACGTTTTTGTCGGGTGCGTGGAATCGGTGTAGGTATACAGTGTTTAAAACAGGGCACTTGCCTTTGAATTTTTTGCGGGTTATCACTATCCGCCAACTCGTTTGGCTGTGCCGTAGAAGAACAAGCAATTCAAAGGAGGTTTGACAATGTCGTTTCGCATATCACCCGTATGGTGGCCGGTTTTGGCTGTGGCTTCCCCGGTTATCGTCCCTTGGTTACTTGTCAGAAACCGTCACTTCCAGGAAGACCGCGCCCGGGCAACTGAACTCAACCATGAACGTATAAACCAGGCTGAGCCCCTTGAGATGCCCGAACTTGATTCCTTGGAGATGACGGTGCTGGTGGAATGGAAAGCGAAGGAAGGATTCACGAGCGATGCTGGTGTGTCCTGCTGGTTCAAAACCGAATTGGGCTCGATGCTGTATGATGTTGGTTTTGGCCCAACTCGCCCGGCTCTAACTCGCAACGCTGCCAAGCTTGGCTTCAATCTGGATCAGGTGGA
>CAZIXY010000052.1:0-14454 GCA_964543315.1 uncultured Desulfobacteraceae bacterium
TAATGTCAGATTTTTTTACAAAATGTAAAAAAGGACCGGTTTTAGAAAATTTACCCGTTGAATTTTTTTCTTAATTTGGGTTTTTCAATTTTTCCTGTGGGATTTCTTGGGACGTGATCAAAAATTATGCTTCTCGGACGTTTGAAGCGTGGCAGGTTTTCCTCACAGAATGATATGACTTCGTCCTGTTCCAGGTTTGAGTCGGGCTTGGCCTCGATAACTGCAAGGGGAATTTCGCCCAGCCTTTCATCCGGAATTCCGATAATCGCCACATCGTGTACCTTTGGATGCCGGAGGATGATTTCTTCAACTTCTACCGGGTAAATATTCTCACCGCCGCAGATTACCAGGTCCTTTTTCCTGTCCACGAGGTAAATGAAACCCTCAGTATCAATTCTCGCGAGGTCGCCCGTTCGTAACCAGCCGTCCTGGATTACCTCAGAGGTCAATTCCGGATTCCTGTAATATTCTTTCATAACACCGTTTCCTTTCAGAAGGATTTCGCCTACCTCATCCGGTGCTACGTCCTTACCATAGAAATCAACGATCCGGGCATCCCACATCATTCCAGGTTTTCCTATAGCACCGACTTTGCTCTCATTTTCAATGCCGAGGTGTATTGGGCCCGGTCCCGCTGACTCACTCAACCCATAGTTGGTATCGTACTGCATGTCCGGAAAATATTCTTTCAGGCGATGAACCAGGCTGGGAGGGATCGGCTGGGCACCCATATGGGTCAGGCGCCAGGAACTCAGGTTGTGGTCCTTTATTTTGATCATCCCTTTATCCAGGGCCTCAATCAAGTCCAAGGCCCAAGGCACAAGCAGGAACACCACCGATATATCTTCATCTGATATGCTTTCAATTATTAATTTCGGGCTGACCTTTTCCGTCAGTAAGACGGTACATCCCCCTGCCAGCATAATTCCAAGCAGATGGCCTATTGCCAGGTGATACAGAGGGGGCATCATCAGGAAACTATCATCATGCTTGAGATAGTGATTGGTTGCTTCGGAAATTGATGAGCACATCAGATTCAAATGCGTCATAAGCACAGGCTTGGGGGCTCCGGTGGTGCCGGAAGTGAAATACAATGCGCAGGCATCTTGATTATCAAGTTCCACGCCTGGGGACTCGGCAGAAGAGTCCTTAACAAGATTCTCCATATTTTCCATACCCTCCAGGAATTCCCCGCCAATAGAAAAGTATTCCTTTACGGTGGGCAAATTGGTTCGGATACGGTTTATTCTTTTGCCATATTCATCGGCTAAAATAAAGGCTGCCGGTTCCGCGACCTTTGCGCAATATTCAATATCTTCATCGGTGAATCTGAAATTCAGTGGGACAACCCAAGCCCCTGTTTTCATAACTGCAAAGTAGGCCTCAATCCAGTTTATGGAATTCTTTCCCAATAGAAAAATCTTGTCTCCTTTCGAAATATTTCTAACCAAAAGTGCATTGGCCAGCCGGGAGGTTCGATCATTAAACCGTTTCCAGTTGATCTCTTCTCTTTCTTTTGAAAGGGGTCTGACCTCGACGAATGCCAGATGGGAGGGATACAAGCGGGAATTCTTATTTAATAAATCAACAAGGTTCATTTCGGCCTCCGTATGATATGGTTTCAAATCAAAATCAGCGGGATCATTTCACGCACATCATCGAGCGTTTCAATCCGATCGATTGAAAAGATTATTTTGTCGGCCGTTCCATCCGGAAAAAGACCATGCGAGAACTCCATGCAGTCCAAGAAATGAGCCTCATGTTCCTTTTGGGTTAAAGGATTTCCCGGGAAACCCGGGGCAGTATCGACTCTGGAGATATATTCGTCTCCTGTGGTCGTCACGACCTTCATATCCAGCGCCGTATGGCCTCGCTTATCGAGATCAGAATCGGCATATACGAAAATTTTTTTAACAAGCTCCATGATTCTGGGATCTTGCACACTGGACTCCTCAAAATGACTGAGCTTTGAACTCTTTCTCAGCAATGCGCTGGCAACGCAGTACTGGATGCTGAATTGGGCATTTACCCTTGGGTTTTCTCCTATGCTGAATGGGTGTCCTACCAGCTTATAGGCATATGGAGGCACTTTTATTTCAACGCTGTCGATGTCTTTCGCAGAAAGGATTTTTTCTTCAATCAGACCCAGAATTGCATCCGTGCTACCCAGTGTCAGCCCACAGCTGGGATATTTTTTGAATAGTATTTTTTTAAGTTCAAATTCTTTCCCCAGGTCCTTCAGAACAGAATCCGGAGCAATCATGTCCTTTGCGTAAAGGTGAAAATATCCATAAACACCTTCAAGAAAATTTTTAGGACCGGTCACTCCCAGTCTTGCAAACCGGGAACAGGTGATGCCGGTTTCTGATACCCATCCTTGGATAACTCTTACAGCCAGAGAGCCGTCGATATTGCTCTGGAAGCTCCCTCCGCTTTTATTAAAGGCAAGGGCAAGGGCATTTAAGGTTTCAGCCTCGTTCAACTTGAGTATCTTGCATGCAACGACAGTAGCTGCGAAAACAGTACAGACACCCGTAGGATCAAATCCATCATAGGCTGCTTCGGTCAGGTTCAGACGTGCGGCTGTTTCGATGCCTAGGACAAGAGCGGTCAAAAAATCCTTGCCATTGCATCCTCCTGCCAATTCAGCGGCGGCGAAGGCAGTCGGAACGGCCGAAGCACCGATATGCATCCCCGGGGCCATCGCATCGTCAAAATCGAGGGCCCTGGCCATAATACTATTGACAAATGCGGCGTTCTGGGCGGGTATTTTTCCTCCATGTATGAAAATAGTGGCTTCTCTTTTACCCTCCATGCCCGCATAAAATTCCGCAAGGGCTACACACCCCTCGGTTGTTGCCCCCGCAATGGTCGTTCCAAAAACGGTCAACACCATGTTCCTCACAATCTCGAGGGCCTCTTGTGGGATATCATCTAAATTTGTTTGGTAGATATACTCTGCCAACCTTTTTTCAGTTTCCATAGTGAAACTCCTAAAAGTGAGTTAAAAATCCGAGTATCGCAAATTCTTATATCTAAATCATTTATATGTATGTCTTTGTTTAGCGGGCATCTGTATCGAGGCCCAAGGCTCATGGAGCAAGGTACAAGGGGCAGGAGACGCCCTTAATCTGTGACCGGTAATATTCGGTTCCGTTTGGGTCCGGCTTGTGAAAAATAGATCTGTTACGCCACAATCATACCTCATTGCATAAATAATATTGCGCGCACTTCCGCAACTTGGGACTAATTAAAAAGATTATCAATTTCCTTTAAGATCTTATCCCTCATAGTCCCCGGGGTAAAGACGGCGTTAATTCCCAAGCCTTTAAGCTGTTCCACATCATCCGGGGGTATGACGCCGCCCATGATCACTTTGACATGGCCCATTTCATTTTTTTTAAGTTCTTTTAAAAGCTCGGCACCATAATAGAGGTGTTCACCTCCAAGGGAGCTGATCCCGATAGCATTGGCATCTTCCTGCAAGGCCATTTGAACAAGGCGCCTGGTTGTGTTGTAAAGCCCCGCATAAACGACTTCATACCCGCTATCCATGAGCCACTTGGAAATAATCCTCAGTCCATTATCATGGGAATCCAGGCCCAGTTTTCCAACGATGAATCTGTTTCGTCTAAGAGCCATTTTTTTTCACCTCTTTTTCAATTATTCAACAGTTTTTGTTCTTCACCCGATTGACAGGAAGATAGGCTTCCGGGATTCAATGACACAAGGGATCCAGGGGCAACCATCAATCCTTTATGGTTTTTGATAATTTTACAGGAATCCTTGAATCCTAATAAAATCAAAAACCACGTTTGCAGATAATTATGAATTTTTTAGCCGGGAATATCGAAGTCGGTTGCTCGCCTCATAGCGTCACATATCTCTTGAAGCGTAGCCCTTGCATCCACCGCTTCCATAATGGGCTCCATAAAATTGATCTCCGGTTTCTTTTTGGTGATTTCAGAGATTTTTTCCAGGGCCTTTTGAACGGCTTTTTGATTCCGGTTTTTTCTATAGTCTTGAACGTATTGAATCCTCTTTTTCTGCATTTCGGAGGAGTGTCTGAAAATATCGATTTTTACTTCTTCATCTTCGTCCTGGAAAATATTAACTCCGACTACCGGCTGTTCCCCTGATTCAGTTCCTTCCGCCAGTTTGTATCGAGCCTGATTGATCTGTTCCTCAATCCAACCTTCCTTAAAACACCGGATGAAGCCGCCCTTATCATCGATAATCTTCATTAACTCCAAAATTTTTTCCTCAATTTCATCCGTCAGACTTTCGACAAGGTAAGACCCACCTAAAGGATCTGCAGAATTTACCACCTTGCTTTCGTAGGCAATAATCTGCTGGGTTCGAATAGAAAGCTTGTGGCTTTCCTCGGTCGGCAGGGAGTAGGCTTCGTCATAACCTGTCGTGTGTATTGATTGAGTGCCGGCGAGAACCGCCGCCAGTGTCTGGAGGGTTGCACGGACTATGTTGTTCAAGGGCTGCTGAGCAGTCAGGGGAAGTGCGGCCGTCTGGATTGCGGTTCTGAACCAGAGGCTTTTTTCCTTTTTGGCCCCGAATTTTTCTTTCAGCATCCTCGCCCATATTCTCCTCATCGCCCTTAACTTGGCGATCTCTTCAAAAAGGTCCATGTGTGCCGCCGAGAAAAATGCCATTCGGCGGGCGAAGCTATCAACTTCCAGCCCCCTTTTCATAAGGCCTTTAATATAATCCGCCGCAAGAGAAATGGAAAAGGCCGCTTCCTGTACAGCGTCGACTCCTGTCTCACGTATATTGTAAGCATTAATGTTTACAATATTCCAGCGAGGCGAACGCTGGATCATATATTCCATCACATCAAGCCCGATCTTTACGGTCAAATCAATAGGGAAAAAACTCGTGGCCGACTGAAAAGTAGGACCCACAAATTGAGAGAAGGCACAGTTCATAATCGTGCCGATCAATTTTTCCCATGGAATACCTATCTCCCTGGCCAGCAAGAGGTATTGAGACATAATGATTGCGGAATAGGGGGGTTGTACAATAAGGGTCGAACTTACCTTATCAAGGGGGATGTCTTTATACAATGTCCTCATATCCTCATAAGTACAAAGAGATGTGCCCTGGAGTCCCACATCCGCCCGGGCAAGAGGATAATCGGGGTCCAGTCCCAACTTGGTACCTACGTCCGTATCCATATTAATACCCGTTTGTCCGACCTTGAGTAAATACTTGAATCGTTCATTACTCTCCTCCGGACTTCCGAATCCGCTTTGTTGTCGTCTGGTCCACAGGCGCCCGCGATACATATCCTTATGTATTCCCCTCGTAAACGGATAGGTTCCCGGATCAGGAAGTTCACCACCCCAGTCGGACTGGTTGTACACTTCCTTGTATTCGATTCCGGAGAGAGAGATGTGGTGGGGAACCCTCTCACCGTCCAGATAGGATGGTGTTTTTTCCGATTGTGTTCGCAACGGCATAGTTATCCTCCTAAATGACTGAAAAAATTTATTGACTTACTGAAATCTGCTCATTCCTTTCAAGAAGGTGTCATAGATAAGATCTGACAACTCTTGTGGCGTTATGGAACCTTTCGGGTGATACCAGGAATATATCCAATTGCACATTCCGAACAGAAGAAAGGTCAGGGCAGTGATTTTTTCCTTTTTAACCGGCCCCTCAACTGTTTCACCCACCACACTGCTGACGATCTGAAAATATCTTCTTTGTTTCTCGGCAATTATATCAAACTTGTTTTTAGGAAGGCAGTTTGCTTCCTTAAGGAGTGTTTTGGCCTCAGGCAGATTTTTTGTGTAGAGATCTATATGACGCGATATGATGAATTTTATTTTTAAAGTATTGGTCTCAAAGTTGCTTAATTTCTCATTAAGGTCTTTTAGAATCAGGTCCATGTAATTTGATAGAATGAAAAAGAGTATTTCGTCTTTACTGGAAAAATAGTGGTATATACCACCCTTGCTCATTTTTGCCTTAGACGCAATATCATTCATACTTGTTTCCAGGTAGCCTTTCTTGTTAAAAAGCCTTGCCGCAGTTTTACCGATACGGACCGCTGTTTTCCAGCCTTTTTCATTATTATTTATCAGGTTTCCGTTCATAACTATTCCAAATATCAATAAAAATACGGTATTATCAGACAAATAACGACCGGACAGTCGGTTTAACCATGAACCTTTTCACCGTATTTGTCAAATCTTTTTTTGAAGTGAGAAAAACCCCTTTTCAGCAATTGAGAAATGTTGTAAGTTTTTGGCTTGACAACAATATTGGGCAATAGGTAAATTATGTACTTGAAAGGAGGTAGCCATTTTATCAGAAATGTTACGTGTGTCTAATTTTAAAAATTTTTCATTTGAACTTCTTTCTATAAAATAAGGAGGATTTCTATGAACGCGAAAAGAGGAATTTCGGCATTTTTTCTGATTATAGTGCTGGGTGTGTTTTTTATGTTTGGCGCAAACACGGCCCAGGCGAAGGCTATAGAACTCAGTTACAGCAACTTCTTTCCACCCACACATATTCAGGCCAAATTAGGTGATTCGTGGGCAAAAGAAATAGAAAAACGCACAAAGGGGAAGGTAAAGATTACGTATTATCCCGGTGGAGCCTTGCTTAAAGGCCCCAAAATGTATGACGGTGTCCTGAAGGGTATCAGTGATATAGGGATGTCCGTTTTTGGGTACAGCCGGGGTGTCTTTCCCTCCATGGAGGCAATTGATCTTCCCATGGGTTATCCAACCGGTAAAGCTGCTACCGCAATTATTAACGAATTTTATAACCATTTTATGCCCAAAGAACTTAACAAAGTCAAAGTCATGTATCTACATGCACACGGCCCCGGACTGCTCCACAGCAAGAAGGCTGTATATAAAATGGAAGACCTGAAGGGCTTGAAAATCAGGTCTTACGGTTTTAATGCCAAGGTTGCCAAGGCGTTAGGCGGTGTACCGGTTGCCATGGGACAGGGCGGTGTGTATGAAGCTCTCCAGAAGGGTGTTGTAGATGCCACACTAAGTCCAATCGAAGTCCTAAAAGGATGGAAGCAAGGAGAGGTTATCAAGTATACCATTGAGTGTTATTCTGTGGGATACACCGCCGGTATGTATGTTCTCATGAATCTGAACAAATGGAATGCCCTGCCCAAGGACATACAGAAGGTAATTCTTGAAGTGAATAAAGAATGGATTCCTAAACACGGCCAGGCGTGGGACGATAGCGATGCTGCAGGACGGGAGTTTACACTCAGCCTGGGCAACAAGATTATCCCTCTCTCCAAAGCTGAGGGCGCCCGTTGGGCCAAGGCTGCCTCCCCTGTCATTGAAGGTTATGTCAAAGCTAAGGCGGCAAAGGGACTGCCGGCCAAAGATTATGTTGATTTTCTGAAGGCAGCGGTCATGAAACACAGCAAATAATAAATGAACTGACAAATATAGGGGTTGCTTCAATTTGTGTTTGAGGGCAACCCCTTTTTTGTTTCCGGGCACTTTTCTGTCGAAGCTTGATTGTATGTTTTTTAGGCCTTATTTGATTTTTTCAAGAATTTGTCTTTTTACTCCAATCTTCTGACGCAACGAACACCGCCGCCCTCTTCGACTGGCTCGAAACATCGGTTGTCGGATACACATCTGGCTTTTTTCAGATCTCCCGATCTCCAGCGATTGATGAGGTCCGGCTCCCGGATAAATGGACGGCTCATGGAAATAAAATCAGCAATACCTTGAACCACGAGACTTTCAGCTACTTGAAAGGAACGTATCCCACCAACGAGTAACAGGGGAACACGCACTTTTTCCTTAAAGGCCGTGGCAGAATCCTTGAAATAGGCTTCATCGGCCTGTGTTTTGATTCCTGTGCGAATGGCTCCCATTTTTCCGCTTATGTGGAGTCCGCCGCTCAACTCAATGGCATCTATGCCGTTTTCCTCCAGCATGACTCCTACCCGGAGGGAGTCCGCAAGGCTGAGTCCATTTTTTGCAAAATCCCTGGTGTTCAGCTTGACAATGACAGGATAGTTCGGGCCTGTTTCTTTTCGGATCGCCCGAAGTATCTCGATAAGGACCCGGGCACGATTGTGGATATCCCCGCCGTACATGTCGTTACGCTTGTTGTATATAGGCGATAAGAACTGGCTCAACAGATAACCATGGGCAGAATGAATTTGAACTCCGTCGAAACCTGCCGACTTTGCCCTGTGAGCCGCTTGAGCGAATGCCCGGACTACCTGCCGAATATCCTCTATGCCCATTTCTCTTTTGGGTGATTTTGAAAGGCCTTTCACCTGGGAGGGGGCAAAGGAGATTTGTCCCGTCAGTTTTGAATGTGCATAGAAACCGGCATGAGCGAGCTGCATGGCAATGTGTCCCCCTTTATCGTGCACAGCACGTGTTATTTCAGTAAGTCCGGGGATTAGATCGTCTTTGTAAACTCCAAGCTGCCTGGGCCCTGCCTGCCCTTCTTTACTTACATAGGTATGTCCCGTGATTATCAGCCCCACACCACCTTTTGCAAGGCCGGCCATAAGGTTCGTTAATTGCGGTGTGCAGGCACCGTCATCTGTTGCCATGGCTTCCCACGTGGCTGAACGAACGAAACGGTTAGCGATGGCCAATTCATTGATTTTTCCGGGTTCAAATAATTTTGACATTTGGAAACCCCTTGAGCGTTTTAAGATTTTGTTGTCTTTTGGAAAACCCAATCCCATGGGTGTTGTCGGTATTCTTTTTTGAAATTTTGTATTGCTGTATTCCCTTTAGTAATATAGTTAGAGAAATGGAATCGCGTTGTAAATTAATGAAGCTCTCAGGAACTTATTCTTGGTGGCGGCACCTATTAGCAGATTTATTAGTAGTATTTAAGAGCTTTTGTATTTTGTTTGATTCCATGCCATGCATGTTCAAAAATTTTTAAGCCTGGTGGTCAAACCCTTAACGATCTTTTCAATAAAAGAAAAGTTTCGAAAGCTTTTGATTCATTGACAGGTGAGAGGAGAGCAGATATGCAGGATAAGCCAAAGGAGATAAGGGTGGATTTTCCAAAAGAATTACTTGGCGGTGTGTACTCAAATAACATGGCCGTTTCCCACACCGGGGAAGAATTTATTATGGATTTTATTATGCTGGCGCCGCCTTCCGGTTCGGTCAATTCGAGGATAATTGTGAGCCCAGGACATATGAAGCGGATTGTCAAAGCCCTTCAGGATAATATCTCCAAATACGAGCAGAAATTCGGCACTATTCACATTGCGGAAGAACCAGAAGGCAAGATAACGCTCCAGTGAAGCTCCCCGCATTCCCGCGCGGGGCATCTTCACATCTTCTGCGGAACCCGCCGAAGCTGATCCGCCTTCGCCAGGGCTATGGCGGATACCCTTTTCGCATTCATCCCCGCCCATCCGGACGGGGCTTTCTGCGAAGGCTGGTAAAGAATCCCTATACATGCCAAGCGGTTTGTGTTATCCAAAAATGAACTTCTGCTTCTGCAACGGACCCTATAGCTCTATTTTTTGCAGATAATTGCTTATGGCAGCGTCATATTTATGGGTCAGCTCGAAGACCTTTCGTGCCAGGCGAAATCTCGTTGTCAATGTTGTCTCGCCACCTGTTTCCTCCATTTCCTTCAATACGACGGCATAGTCAGCAGGGTCAACAACGACCGTGACAAACTTGAAGTTCTTGGCGGAGGATCTCAGCATGGAGGGCCCCCCGATATCTATGTTTTCAATGGCTTCATCGAGTGTGACCCCCTCTTTTGAAATTGTTTTTTCGAACTGGTAGAGGTTAACAACTACCATATCGATTGGTTTCACGCCCTGCTCTTTCATGGTCTGGACATGTTCGGGATTGTCCCTGATACCCAAAAGTCCCCCATGGACCTTTGGATGGAGTGTCTTTACGCGGCCGTCCATCATTTCAGGAAATCCTGTATAATCTGAGATATCGACCACTTTGATTTCTCCCTCGCGGAGTATCCTGGCGGTGCCTCCGGTGGAAAGGATTTCTACTCCGAATTTGGTAAGCGATTTTGCAAAATCCACACTCCCTGTTTTATCCGTTACACTAATGATAGCCCTCTCGATTTTACTCATCTTACAACCTCCTGAACCAGTATTTTGTCACGGGATTTGAATTTTTCAATCCAGAACATTTTGAGGCATATAAAACTTTATCACTCACCTTATCAGGCTAAAAGGTGCTTAGACTGTCCACCCTCCGTAGCAATGCTACTGCGGAGGACGGGAAGACTGAAGGAAAAACAATCTTCAGTCTTCAACCTAATTAACCTGATTAGTAACAATTAGTTGTAACGAAACAGACATGCCGGCAAAAAATCAAATAGCTTTTCTTAACAATCCATCGTTTTGAGATGTGGACGTAAAAGGTAAAAAGAAGCGTGCCGCACATACGGCCAAAGGGATTTGGTTGCTCAGTTCTTTTGATTGTCTTCATCATCTGTTTCTGGCACAGGAATTTTAATAAATTCAATGCCTTCTTCTTTCAGATTCTTTTCCTCTTCAGAGGTAGCTGAGCCCCTTATGTTCCTTTTTTCGGATACCCCGTAGTGAATTTTAAAGGCCTCTGCAGCAAATTTGGGCCCCACGTCTTCGAAATTATCATGAATATAATTGACGACTTCCTTTGCGAGCCTCTGGTAATCAATAGGCCGCTGCGTTACGGGCTTTTCCTCTTGGGATTTTTTTATAGCAACGGGTGACATTACTTTCTTTATATTGGCATCATCACAATACGGACAGCAAATAAGGTTTTTTTTATTTTGTTCTTCAAAGGACTCCAGGCTGTCGAACCAGCCTTCAAATACATGTCCTTTTGAACACTCTAAGTCAAATACAATCATTATCTATTTTCTTCCCAATTTTATTTATTTTTCAGCGTAAAGCACAGCCAGGATTTTCGTCTCTTTATCCCCATGGCATTTTACGAGGTGCGGTACCGTAGAATCGTAATATATTGAATCGCCGGGTTTAAGGACATGGGCTTCTTTTCCAAGGCGAACCTCCATGCTTCCCTTAAGTACATAAATGAACTCCTGTCCGTCATGGGTCGATCTTTCTTCATCGGTATCCACAGGTTCGAGGGTAACCAAAAAGGGTTCCATATGCCGGTCTTTCTTGTGCGGGGCCAGGGATTCAAATTCATAGCCGTAGTGTTTTCCTTTCTTAGAATCGTAACGGGAGATGACTTTTCGATCATCCGCGCGAACAATTGTAAAGGGTCTTTCTTCTTTCCCCGAAATAAAGTAGCCCATTTTCATCTCAAGGGCCTTTGCCAGCTTTATTACCGTGCCTAATGGCGGCGCAACAGATCCCTCCTCAATTTCATCCAAAATAGCAGCAGGAATACCGGTCCTCTGAGAAATATCTTTGATACTCAGGCCACGGTTTTCCCTGACCTCTCTGACACGCTCTCCAACATTTACCTGTATATCTTCCTCAGAAGGCTCGAGGCTGATACTGTCCATAAACTGCCTCTCCTGATCCCCACTGGCAAAGTGGTCGCTCACATCCGCCAGGAAATCTTCGTAGGCATGTTTTGTAATCTTCCGTTCTTTTTTTTCATCCATGATAAGCTTCCTGTCCTTTTTGGGCCCTGGGCTTTTAGCGGGGATTTGTACCATGCCATCCTCAATAAACCGCGCGCCCCTTTCCATGGCCTTGGTATTTATATCTATCATTTCATGATACCTTGGGTCAAGGGCCGGGTAGAGGGCCTTTTTCAAGGCTTCCAGTTTAACGACACCACTTTTCTTGACGGCGGCCCCCAGCATAACCATGTTGGTAAGCCTTTCATTGCCCACCTCCATGGCCAGGTCCCGGGTTGGAATCATGATGCATTCGATTCCTTTGAATTTTACCTCTTTTTCAGGGACCAAAGAGGAATTTACGAAGAGCATACCGCCCTTTCTAATCCTGGGGCCGAATTTTTCCAGGGATGGACGGTTCATCACAATGGACGACACCGGCCTTTGAATGATTGGAGAGCCAATTTCGCGATCGGAGACTACCACAGTGCAGTTGGCCGTTCCGCCTCTCATTTCCACTCCGTACACCGGCATATAGGTGGCCTTTTTGTTTTCAGCCATGGCGGCGTAAATTAGGATATTGCCCATAAGCATAACCCCCTGGCCACCGAAACCGGCTATGATACAATCAAAATACATTAGTTGGTATCCCCCTTGAATATGCCTAAGGGAAAATAGGATATCATTTCCTCTCCGACCCTTTTATTGGCCTGATCAGGGGTCATTTTCCAGTTGGTCGGGCATGCGGAAAGGAACTCCACAAAGCTGAACCCCTGCTTGTTGGTCTGGATTTCAAAGGCCTTTCTCAATAGTTTTTTCGCCCTCATTAGGTTTTTTGGATTATTCACTGCCGCCCTGGCTACAAAGGTGGTGCCGGGAAGAACGGAAAGCAGTTCGGCCATCTTAATAGGAAACCCGGCAGTTTCTGTTTCCCTGCCTGAAGGAGTTGTTGTCGTCTCCTGCCCGGCCATGGTGGTCGGCGCCATCTGACCGCCAGTCATACCGAAGACCGCGTTATTTACGAAGACGACCGTAATGAACTCGCCCCGGTTAGCAGCATGTATAATCTCCGCCGTACCTATGGCTGCCAGATCTCCGTCCCCCTGGTAGGTAAATACAAAGTTATCAGGACGGGACCTTTTGACTCCTGTTGCCACGGCAGCCGCCCTTCCATGGGGCGCTTCCACCACATCAACATCCATATAGTCATAGAGAAAGACGGAACAACCAACCGAAGCGACGCCGATGGTTTTATCCCTCAGCCCGTACCTATCAATACATTCGGCCACCAGCCTGTGAACGATTCCATGATGGCACCCGGGACAGAAATGAAAGGGAACATCCACCAGGGATTCCGGCCTTTTAAACACCTGTTTCATTTATCCGATCCTTTTCTTATAGACTTTTTTTATCTCGTTATAAAGCTCGTCCGGAGAGGGGATGGAACCGGGTGGCCGACCGTAAAAATCAACCTGGTTCTTCTTGTGCCCGACGGCCAGTTTGAGATCTTCGACCATCTGGCCTGTATTCAATTCCAAAGCCATGAAATTTTTGATGGAGAGAGATATTTTTTCCAACTTGTCGTATGGAAAAGGGAAAAGCGTGATAGGGCGGAAGAGCCCGACCTTCATACCCCTGTCTCTAACCATCTGAACGGACGTCTTCAGGATTCTTGCAACTGATCCAAAGGCCACGACGACGAGTTTCGCCCCTTCCAGATAAAGTTCCTCGTACATGATAATGCGTTTCATGCGCTGATATTTCTTATACAGGTTCCAGTTGTGCTCGGTGAGCTCACCTTCGGATAGGTAGAGAGACTTCAGCCTCCTGGGTTTTCTGCCTTTTGTACCGGTCAGAACCCAGTCTTTTGCAAATTTTTTGGTTTTATACTTGTGCTTTATTAATGGCTCTTTCATTTGGCCCAAAAGGGCGTCCCCCAGGATGACCACAGGATTTCTGTATTTATCAGCCAGATCAAAGGCCTTCATTGTAAGATCATAATTTTCCTGGACCGAATGAGGAGCGAGCACTATTGTCCGGTAGTCGCCGTGGCCGCCTCCGCGGGTTGACTGGAAATAGTCTCCCTGGGAAGGGGAGATGCCTCCCAGGCCCGGGCCGCTCCTGCTCATGTTGACGATGACACCAGGAATCTGACTGCCACACAGGTAAGAAATTCCTTCCTGCTTTAGGGAGATCCCGGGACTGGAGGATGATGTCATTGCTCTGGCACCCGTGGCACTTGCGCCAAGGAGCATATTTATTGAGGCAATCTCACTTTCCGCCTGGATGAATGTTCCGCCGACCTCAGGAAGGTGTTTGGACATGTATTCCGGGATATCGTTTTGCGGCGTTATGGGGTACCCGAAATATAAACGGCACCCCGCCTCAATAGCCCCCATGGCTATGGCTTCGTTTCCTTTAACAAGCACTGTTTCCGTCAATAGTTTCTCCTGAAATTAGAATATCATTCAGTTTTTCATTCCAAAAAAGTCTGCTGAGCCTGACCCCTTGATACGTTCAATCCCTTTGAATTTACCACTCTTTTTTAGACAATTCTTAATTACTTAAATACTGTAATCACCACATCCGGGCACATCTCCGCACAGAGAGCGCATCCTGTACATGCGTCCATGTCTTCAATTGTTGCGACAGGATATCCGGCGCGATTTATCGTTGAACTCACTCTTAAGAGATCTTTGGGACATGCTGCAACACACAGCCCGCAGCCCTTGCAACGTTCTTCTATGAACACTATCTCAGCCATGATTTCGTAATCCAAACGTCAGATGTGATAACCTAAAAAAAAGGTTACCTTGAGCATTCTTAACCGGCGGGGAATGGCTATCTTCAACTTTGATAACCTCGTAAAAAGTCGCGTTACGCCTTTTTACTCGGCGGGGAAGG
>CAZIXY010000053.1:0-14333 GCA_964543315.1 uncultured Desulfobacteraceae bacterium
TTTCTCTCGCATTCGACGCAAGAGGAGCACGACTTTTTGAACAGATCACAGGGCAGAACATAAAAAAGAGATTGGCTATCGTCCTTGATAAAAAGGTCAATTCCGCACCTGTTATCCAGGACAGGATATCAGGCGGTAAGGCCCAGATTACGGGGCGTTTCACCACGGATGAAGCGAGGGATCTGGCCATTGTTCTGAGAGCGGGTGCCCTTCCAGCCCCTGTCAAGATTATCGAAGAACGAACAGTCGGGCCTTCTCTGGGAAAGGATTCGATCGATAAGGGCTTTAAGTCCATGCTTATAGGCGGCGCTATTGTTATTGTTTTTATGGTCATTTATTACGGGCTTGCAGGTTTTATCGCGGATATCGCTCTTATTTTAAACATCCTTTTCATAATGGCGGGACTTGCCTTTTTCGGTGCCACCCTAACCCTGCCCGGTATTGCCGGGATTATACTCACCATAGGTATGTCTGTTGATGCCAACGTCCTAATCTTCGAACGTATCAGGGAGGAACTGAAACTTGGCAAGACGCCACGGTCCTCTATCGAGGGAGGATACGGGAAGGCACTCGTGACGATCCTTGATGCCCAGATTACCACGTTGATTGCCGCGCTTGTCCTTTTTCAGTTTGGGACAGGGCCGATCAGGGGTTTTGCGGTGACCCTGAGCATAGGCATCATTGCGAGTTTGTTTACAGCCATCTTTGTGACTCGTATCATTTTTGATTATTTATATGTGATGCGAAGGATGAAAAGGATCAGCATTTAGTAATAAAAGCCGGAAAAAAATTATTTTTCAGACAATTGTAAGTTGAGGTTGAAAGGCCCAAGAGACCTCTCACAAGGACGACCACATTCTAAACAAGGACTGAATAAATGGAATTTATCAAGCCGGGAATTAACTTTGATTTTGTTGGAAAAAGGAAGGTTGCCTTCCTGTTGTCCATGCTCATAATCATTACGACCCTTATATTGCTCATATGGAGGGGCGGACCCAACTTCGGTGTTGATTTTTCGGGTGGTGTACTGATACAGATCAAGCTTGACCAGAAAAGAACCCCTTCTGAAATCAAGTCTTCTCTTGCATCCATTAATCTCCAGGACAGCATCATTCAGGAATTCGGCGAAGAAGGTCAGTTCGAATACCTGATTCGAATAAGGCACACAGACATTGAATTGGCCGGTCTGGGAGACAAGGTAAAACAGGCTCTTGTTTCCGAACTCGGAGAGGGCATTGAGTTGAGAAGGGTGGAAATGGTAGGTCCGAAAGTTGGAAAAGACCTCAGGGAGAAGGCCCTGTTTGCCATTTTTTACGCATTGCTGTTCATTGCCATTTACATCTCCGGTCGTTTTGAACTCAAGTGGGTGATGAGTATGGTTATGGCCCTGTCCCTGACATTTGTGGTATACATCTGTTCCAGCTTAGGGATGACGGTCACCTGGCTTATCTTGATCGCATTGATCGTCGCAATCGGTCTCTGCTGGTTTCTCAAGTTGAAATATGCGCTGGGAGCCATTATTGCCCTTGTTCATGATGTAATAATAACGGTCGGTGCCTTTGCATTGACAGACAGAGAAATATCACTTTCCATAATCGCCGCCATACTGACTATCGTGGGCTATTCTCTGAATGACACCATTATTGTTTTTGACAGAATTCGGGAGAATCTGAGGAGGTTCAGGCGGCGGCCTTTTGAAGAGGTTATGAACAACAGCATTAATGAAACGATGAGCCGCACCATCCTCACTTCCACAACCACGCTTGTCGTCGTCCTTGCCCTTTTTATCCTGGGCGGGGGAGTGATTCATGATTTTGCCTTTGCAATAATGATAGGCGTTATCGTGGGGACATATTCGTCAATTTTTGTGGCCAGCCCGGTCCTCCTGGTTTGGGAAAGCAAGTTCGCCAAGGGAGGGAAGGGTAAGGCAAATCGCAGTAAGTAGTTTGCCCGATGAGTCTGTCGCGGTCGCATAAGTTAACCTCCTTCGATTAAAGCTTGAATATTTATGGAAGCTTTTTGGCCCTAAACAGTCAATCCTTTTAGTGCTGCCGGTTGGTGTATAAGAGAAAAAAAAGACCCGTTTACAGAAGATTGGCCTTTTGGCTGATAATCCTCATCGTGACTGCTGCATCCATCTCAGGTTGGTGGCTTTGGCGCGGCTTATATGCTATCCCCCCCCGGTTAAATTTCATTCTACTAACCGTAAATAAGGAACCACAGAAGATACTGTCAGGGGAGATTCTTGCGCTCCATCCCAAAGATAAGATCAAGATTGTAGAGATCTCCACAAATGTACCCTTCAATATCTTTATTCGCTTGGTGGCGAGGGGTTTAGATGTGAACGCCCTGCGTTACGAAGAAATGGGACTTTCGAAGTTACTGCCCGGTAAAAAAGTACTTGAACATTACAAATTTCGGATTTGGGTGAAATACCGCAATCAAGACCTGGGATACGTGGAATGGAAGGTCCAACCTTATGCTGAAGATTGGCTGGGAAAGGCCGAAAGGACAATAGATCCGAAGCGGAGATTGGAAATCCTCGAGAACGCCTCGCGGCTCGTGCCGGGCGACTCTGAAATCAGACGCAGGCTTATCGACGAATACGAATCACAAAAATTGCTGAAAAAGGCCGTACATATGCTCGAGGATATGGCCGGCAAGGCATTGGACGAGGATGTTTTGCTGGAACTCCTTGATTTGTATACGGCCATGAAGAGCAAGGATGGAATAATTTCGGTTCTCGAGAGGCTCATCAAACTCAACCCCGATGACCTTGAGACCCGGATCGAGTTGGCGGAGACCCTTGAAAAGCGGGGGGAATTAAAAGCGGCCGTTAGGGAATATGAGGCCCTCTTGGAGCGAATGGAAAAGGAAGAAAAACTGCCTGTTTATAAACGCCTTGGATATCTTTGCGCAAAAATCGGTCCCTTAAAAAAGGCTATCTCTTATTATCTCAAAGCGTCGAAGATCGATAAAAGGGATGAAAATATTTATTATAATTTGTCCTACCTCTATGAAAGGATTAATCGGAAAGACAAGGCGGATTATTATTTAGGCAAGGCAATAAATTTGAAATCCGAAGACAATGAAAGCCGTTTGAAGCTCGCTGCCAGAATGATCGAGAAAGGGAAATTTAAAGAGGCGGAGAAATATCTGGCGCAGATTTTGAAGAAAGATGCAAAATCACTCGAGGCCCTTTTGTTAAAGGCCCAGATCTTGGAAAAACGAGAAGAAAAAGAGGCCCTCAGAGAAATTTATAAAAGGATTCTTTCGCTGGATCCAAAAAACGATATTGTGAAATATAACCTTGGCGCTCTTGAATACGGGGCAGGGAATCTGGATGAAAGCGCGAGACATTTTGAGAGTTATGTAAAAGCACACCCGAATGATGCGTCGGTCAACAGGATTCTTTTCGATATCTACAAAAAACAGGAAAAAAACGACATGGCCTTTAACCTGGCCAGGACTCTTATTAAACTGCAGCCAAAGGATCTGGAACCTTACCATTATATATTTGATTACCTCCGTAGCCGGGGTCATTATGATAGAATCGTCCATTTCATGGATATGGGCCTGGAGGCAAACCCCGATCAGACTGATCTCATGGCATACCTGGTGCTGGCCTATGTGAAGACCGGTAAGGAAAAGATGGCTATAAAACAGATTGAAGATATCCTGAAGGTCAGGCCGAAAGATTTGAAATTGCTGACGCACCTGGCAAAACTGCGTGAAAAAAACGGGGATCTGGAGGGGGCCATGGAGGCCTATAAGCGGATAATTGACATGTCTCCGGATCATGAAGACGCGGAGGAGGCCTATCTCAGATTAAGGCTGAGGAGAGTCAAAGATGAAGGGGCGGAGTAAAAAGCCCTGTCTGCAAGTGACGGCCGGATTGATATGGAAGCAGGGAAGGGTTCTCATTGCGAAACGACCAAAAGGAAAACACCTTGAGGGATTTTGGGAATTCCCGGGGGGGAAGCGGGAAGAGGGTGAAAACCTCAAGGATTGCCTGGAAAGGGAAATTGAAGAGGAACTCGGTGTAAAGGTAAAGGCGGTTGAGGAGCTTTTAACTGTTGAGCATGAATATGAGAACAAGGTGGTCTCATTGCATGTTTTTCACTGCACGCGTTTGGAGGGGGAACCAAAAGGCCTGCAGGCCCAGGAGATAAGATGGGTCGAGCTGGCAGGTCTTGGAAAATTTACCTTCCCTCCGCCGGATGAAAAGGTGATCGAATTTCTCTTATATGAGGAAGCATTTAAACGCGTGCGTTAGGTCCTTTGTCTTTGCCTCCTCTTCAGGGTGCAGCCTTTTTTAAAAGCCGCCCATGCCGACATCACTCAATACATGGGACGACGTCATCGCTTTGAGGACTTTTGAGTATCTATCGAACTGAGATGCACGTGTGGGGAGGCTCCTTTCATATCACATGCTAAAAGCTATAAACGATACAAATGGATTAAATCATAGATGCCGAGCGATGCGTGTCTTCAGGTGGCTGTTCACTCCCGTCTTGGCCCCTATCCTGGCGGATCGCAGGATCGCACTTATTCTGGTGGGAGTGGCAGTACTTCAGGTGGGACTGACGGTTTCGGGCCTGCCGGGATGGCGGTGCCCCGTAATGGCCATGCTTGGTATTCCGTGTCCGGGCTGTGGTTTAAGCAGGGCTATGGCGCTTTTGATCCGAGGAGAGTGGCAGGCGGCAATGCTGATGCATGCTTTCGCACCTGTTTTTCTGGCAGGATTTGCCCTGATGTTGATAGTCAGCCTGATGCCTGAAAGATATTCCCGGGAGATAATTTGCAGGATTGCGGTAGTGGAACGAACAACCGGGTTCGTTGGTTATTTGTTAATATGTATGATTATATACTGGCTTATCCGGCTACCGGGATGGTTGTAGAGTGTATGGATCTCTTGGCAGGGTGTTTCCGATAGCATGTTGCAGTTAGGTCTCATGAATGGTATAATAAATTTAATCGTCTAAATTCAGATCTTTTCCGGCCCTAAAGATTTTGAGTTCGGGGGTTTTCTTATCAACTAAAAGGAGGAGACCATGCCTATCCTTATCGCAACAGGGGCAATAGTATTTCTTTGTTTGCTTGCTAACCTGGTCTTATTTATCGTTGTCCTTATAAAACTGTTCAAAAAAGAGGGTCCTATTCTGGGGATTTTGGGACTCTTATGCGGGCTTTTTACCTTTATCTGGGGCTGGATCAAGCACAAAGAACTCAAACTTAGTAAGGTCATGCTCATATGGACTATTACTGTTGTCATCCCTCCGGTTCTGGCAATCGGTATTCCCTTTCTTGCTCCGGGTACGGATATAAAGAAGCAGTGGACGTTAAAAGGTGCCACGCGTGGTATTAAAATGCCCGCCCGGCAACGCCTCGTAAAAAAGACCGTACCAAAACAAAAGACACCTAAGATCAAAAAACCGTCTGCAAAGGTGCCTGTACCAGTGAAGACGGTGGACTATGATGCTGAGATAAAAAAGCTTAATGATCTGGTCCAACAGGACGGCAAAAATACAGGCGCACTTTATAACCGGGGGTGGATGTATGCGTCAAAGGGCGAGAACCTGAAGGCCATAGATGATTATTCCAAGGCCATAGAAATCGACAAGGAATTTGGTGATGCTTATTATAATAGGGGTCTTTTATACGCGAAGATGGACAGGAATGAACAAGCTGTCAGAGATTTCACGAAGGCAATTGAATATGATTCCCGAGCCTTTGATGCCTATTGTAACAGGGGGAATGTTTACCACAAAATGGGAAAGGCCGATCTGGCCATCAGGGATTATAGCGAAGCACTGAAAATAAACCCCAAGGACGGTATATTGTACCACAACAGGGGTGTTGTCTATATGTCAATAGGCAAAAAGTCGGAAGCCGCGGCCGATTCAAAAATGGCAGCCCGGTTCATGAAGAAAGGAGTTGTGAAACCTCAAAAGGATGCGGGGGAAAAGCCGGTTAAAAGTGAGAAAACCTTGAAACCGTCATCGACCATATGGAAAAATGATCTCAAAGACGCAAAGATACCGGATGCCCCTGCAAGGGGAATGATTCACGGTGGAGTCTTTTTGCCGGACTCCCCCAAAATTGAAAACGGGATTCTGACTTTTCGTGATGGAAAAGATTTTTTACCGGACCATTCGGTGACGATTTTTCTTTTTTTAAAGGGTGAGGCACCGGATGGAAAGTCCTATAATATTACCAGCACGAGTGGTTTCGGGTCACCTCATATTCATATGAAGTGGAAACCGAAGAACCTCAAGACGCCCAAATCAAGGGTATTCATGAAAGGCTATTCCATGCGTCTTGAGTTTGCAAAAACGCAGGGCGGCAAACTCCCGGGCAAAATTTACCTGTGTTTGCCGGACGAAATGAAAAGCTACCTGGCGGGAAGTTTTAACGCTACAGTCAAAAAAGTGGAGAAGACAAAGAGGCCCGCACCAAAAGAATAGAAAAAACAACCTGAAATCACTTTTCAGCCTCATGAATCTTTTTTTGTAGGGCTGTATCACTGCCGGTGAGGTCCTTTGCCTTGTCAAAATGGAACTTTGCTTTCGCGGATTGACCTAGTTTCTTAAAATAGACTCCGAAATAGTAGTGGGCCTTGGCCAGCATGTCACGCCTTCCGTATGAAATGCCCAGATGATAATAAACTTCATTTTTAACGGGTTTGAAAGAGGCCAGCTTCTCAAAAAGTCGGGCGGCCTTACCATATTCTTTGAGATGCTCGTAAGACAATCCCAGCAGAAAGAGGGTTGATTTGTCTTCACCATCCAATTTGAGGGCCTTTTCAAAAACGGATATGGCCTCCCTGTAATCTCCTTTCATCTGGTAGACCTCTCCAATGCTTGTCATTATCGGTATGAAGCCGGGGTTTATCTCCAGTGCCTTATTAAGATGGCGGAGTGCCGAATCATATTCCGATCTCTCCGAGTAGACGATCCCCAGCCCGAAGTGGGATAATGCCGAGTCGGGATTTTTTTCCAGGTCCATATTAAAAAGCCTTTCCGCATTGCGTGGGTCAAGGCTTTTGGCTACTACAATGGTCTTGAAGAATGGAAAAAGATTCCTGAATCGAGCCGCCTCTTTTCCAGAAGGAGTGGTCGTGTAGTTGGTCATCATGCTGTCAAGGTTCGCCATCCTTTCCGGACCGGTGGGATGTGTCAGGAGGTAAGCGGGAACCTTGTCAGTTCCCAGCCAACTTTCTTTTTGAATCTTATTGAGCATCACGATCATTCCGTTGGGATCAAAACCTCCTGCTTTCATGTAGGTGAAACTTAACTGGTCAGCCTGCCGTTCGTCTTTTCTGCTGTAGTGTAACTGAGTCTGCAGGCCGGCTGCCATGGTTCCGGCCATCAGACCTCCTCCGGCTTTACCACCGATTAATGCGCCGGCAAGAACACCCGCCAGGGTAGCGAAGCCAATTTTTTTGTTCAATTCTATCCTCTCGGCAATATGCCTGGCAGAGACGTGGCCTATCTCATGACACATAATAGCGGCCAGTTCGTCCACAGCGTCCATGCTTCCAATGAGTCCGGAAAAGAAAAAGATATGTCCTCCGGGACCCGCGAAGGCATTCATGGAGCCTTCCTTAACGACATAGAAATCAAAGGGAAAATATTTTGGTTTCAAAGGCTTGATGAGGTAATGGCCCAGATCATTGATGTAATGATTAACGAAATCATTATCCACAAATTCAAAGTTTTCCCTGATGTAGGCCATAAACTTCCGACCCAGGATTTTTTCGTCCTCAATAGATAAGGCAAAGGCTTTATGCTTTAAAAGGGAAAAAGGTGAAAGGAATATGTATAAAATAATTACAAGGATGACCGGCTTCGCGCAAATATGATTTTTCAGGCTCAAAATCAGGCTCCAATCTTATCTTCGTCTTCCGGATCGACCTTCGGGGCTTCAATCCACAGGCCTTCCAGATCATAAAAGTCTCTGATGGGATGGTAAAACAGGTGAATGACGACATCCCCATAATCCAGCAGAACCCAGTGCCACGACTGTTGCCCCTCTATGCCGTGAGGCCTGAAGCCCTCATCACGCATTCGGTCTTGCAGATGCCTTGTAATGGCCTGAACCTGCCTGCTGGAACTTCCACTGGCAATGATAAAGTAATCGGTAATGGAGGTAAGCTTGCCCACCTGAAATAAAAGCGGATCAATGGCTTTTCGCTCTTTTATTATTTTAAGACACAGTTTTGCTTTATCAAGAGTTCGCATGGCTCCTATACAATCCCTTTGCAACAATATATATTCTGACTTGATCAGGGACCAGGAAACGAATGGATTTACCGTTTCTAACCGATTCCCTTATGGCGGTGGATGATATGTCCATGAGGGTCGTCGCCATGAAAGTCAGGTTTTTCCCGGACGGTGCCGTAAATACGTCAGGCCTTTTTGTTTTTTTGATGTCCAATCCGGTGTCCTTAAGAAGGAGATCAATTTTATCATTTTGTGACCCGGGACGCTGAACGATAACGAAATGAGAGTAGTCAAAGAGGTGCCTGTATTCCTTCCAGGTCGTTATTTCCTGAAAGGCATCCACCCCCAGTATGAAATACAATTCCGGATCGGGACTGAATGACTCATGGATTTCTTTCAGTGTTTCTATGGAATATGAAAGCCCGGGCCTCTTTCCTTCAAGATCCAGGACCTCCAGGAAAGATGAATCCCCAAGCGCCAGTCGGGCCATGGCAAGTCGATGCTTAAAAGGGGTAACCGGTTCCCCTGTCTTGTGTGGCGGGGAGGCGGATGGAATAAGATAAACCTTTTCCAGGTCCATTTCCTGCCCTATTTCTACTGCAGCGCGCAGATGGCCCAGATGAATTGGATCAAAAGTTCCACCTAAGATGCCCAGTTTTTTCAAAAGAACTCCCTTTCATCATACCTCACGTCCTGACCTGGCCCTCTCCGCGAACAACAAATTTTGTGGTTGTCAGTTCTTCCAGTCCCATTGGACCGAAGGCATGGATTTTGGAGGTATTGATCCCTATTTCGGCACCAAGCCCCAGCTGGTTTCCGTCATTAAAACGCGTGGAGGCATTGACCAGAACCACGGAAGAATCGACTTCGGCAAGAAACCGTGCGGAACGTTCTTGATCGTTAGTGATTATTGCCTCTGTATGGTTGGAACCGTATTTTTCAATGTGGTCGAAAGCTTCCGTCATGTCGGAGACAATCTTAACCGCAATAATAAGGTCAAGAAATTCCGCACCCCAATCTTCTTGAACCGCCGGTTTTGCCCAGGGAACGAGCTTCAATGTTTCAGGACATCCCCTGATCTCCACATTTGAACTGCGAAAAAGTTCTGACATGGGAGGGAGAAAGTCATCGGCAATACTCTTATGCACGAGCAAGGTCTCCATGGCATTACAAACCCCGGGCCTCTGGACCTTGGCATTAAGAACCACGTTTTTGGCCATTTCAGGATCAGCCAGTTTATCAACGAAGATGTGGCAAACTCCTTTGTAATGTTTTAATACAGGGACTTTGGAGTGGCTTGTCACGAAGCGGATCAGGCCTTCCCCGCCTCTGGGTATAATGATATCAAGAAAATCATCAAGTCCGATAAGGATGTTTACGGCGTCTCTGTCTGTGGATGGGATGACCTGGATCGCCTCCGGGGGCAGGCCGCTTTCCTTGAGGGCTCCCCCCAACAGATCTGCAAGGATGAGGTTGGAGGATATGGCCTCGGAGCCCCCTTTGAGGATAACGGCGTTACCGGATTTCAAACACAGGCTGGCCGCATCGACGGTAACATTGGGGCGCGATTCATAGATAAAACCGATAACCCCGAGTGGGATCCGGACTCTGCTGACAAGCAGTCCGTTGGGCCTTTTCCACGTGCCGGTGGCCTCACCCACAGGATCCGGTAAGGCTGCCACCTCCTCAAGCCCGTCTGCCATTCCTTTAATAACGGTTTCATCTAATGCCAGACGATCAATCATGGCGGGAGAAAGCCCGGCATCTTTTGCCTTGGACAGGTCCTTTTTGTTTTCCTTGATTATATCCGCCTGCCTTTCCATAAGTCTCTTCGCCATGAGCCTGAGCGCGTCGTCCTTTGGTCCTCTATTCAGCTTTCTCAATTGTCTTGAAGCTGATTTGGCTTTTTTGGCCATATCCTCGATCATACTCATGAGCTGCATACATCGTCTCCTTGATCCATTTGGTCGGCCAAGACAAGGTTGTCCCTGTGGATCACTTCATCGTCATGTTTAAAACCCAAGATCGATTCGATATCAACGGATTTTACACCCATGATTTTGCTGATGTCGGACGAATGATAATTGACCATACCTACGGCGATCTCTTTTCCGGCTTCGTTGAGCAACAGGACGGAATTCCCCGGCCCGAACCTTCCTTTCACCTCTCTGATTCCGGAGGGAAGAAGGCTTTTGCCGTTTTTTATAAGGGCATTTTCCGCACCCCGGTCAACGATAATTTCCCCCCTGGGGGCCTTGGTGAACGCGATCCAGTGTTTTCGAGCACAAAGGGCCGTATCTTTGGGCAATACGAGAGTCCCTTCCTGCTGTCCGGCAAATATTTTTTTTAAAATGCCGGGCTTCAGCCCGTTGGCGATGATGGTCGGGACTCCGCCGAGTGCAACTTTTTGAGCCGCCTTGATCTTGCTTCCCATGCCGCCCGTGCCCAGGAAGCCGGGTATCGAACTCGCAAATCGCGTTACTTTTTTGTCTATTTTCTCAATTGTTTTTATCAGTTTGGCCTCTTTGTGAAGGCGTGGGTCCATATCAAAGAGCCCGTCAATATTTGTCAGATTGACCAGGAGTTGTGATTCCGTAAGATTGGTTACCATGGCGCTGAGGTTGTCGTTATCGCCGAATTTAATTTCGTCCACAACCACAGTATCGTTTTCATTGATGATTGGGATTATTTTCCAGGAGAGTAACGTGAACAGGGTATTGCGTGCGTTTAGGTATCGCCGTCTGTGGGTAAGGTCATCGCGGGTGAGCAGAATTTGTGCAACTTTATGACCGCGGCGGGCGAAAGATTCCTCATAGGCCATTATGAGACTGCTCTGGCCCACGGCCGCCATGGCCTGCTGCTGCGATACGGACTGAGGCCTTTTTGACATGCCTATTTTCCTTAGTCCGCAGGCAATAGCCCCGGATGATACGATAATGATCTCGATTTTTTTCTCTCTTATAGAGCATACGTCCGCGGTAAGGTCCTCGATGGCAGCCATGTTGAGATCGTTTTCCGCGGTAAGAACCCCGCTACCGACCTTGACAACAACTCTTTTGATTGACCTTAACAGGTCTTTTCTTGATACTTTTTCCATTTTTCAAAAATGGTCTTTTTCAACTCCTCAATGCCGTCTCCGGTCAAGGCTGAAATGGGCAGGGATTCCATGCCCATGCCCTTTAATGCCTTCTCTAAACTTACCAGATCCCTGTGTTGAATGCCATAAAGATCCATTTTATTTATCAGGACCAGCTGAGGCTTTTTTATTAATGCCGGGTTATAGGCTTCCATTTCCCTTTTTAGCAGATGGAAGTCTTCAAGGATGTCTTCATCAGGTTGAAATGTGATATCCAGAAGATGTAATAGAAGCCCTGTGCGTTCAATATGCTTCAGGAAACGGTGACCGAGGCCGCGCCCTTCGCTGGCGCCCTCAATCAATCCCGGGATGTCTGCAATGACGAGTGATGTGTCGTCATCACAGGTCAAAACACCCAAATTGGGAAAGACTGTTGTAAACGGGTAGTCCCCTATCTTGGGATTGGCAGTGCTGAGGCGGGCAAGGAGGGTGGATTTGCCTGCATTCGGCAAACCTATCAGGCCGATGTCAGCCAGGAATTTGAGAGATAACCTTAATCTTTTTTCCAGACCCGGGAGGCCCGGTTGGGCAATCCTCGGGGCCCTGTTTGTGGAGGTGGCAAAATACTGATTTCCTTTCCCTCCCTTTCCACCCGGGATGAGAAGGACTTCCTGGTTATCATGGACTAAATCGGCAAGCAATTCCCCTGTTTCAAGATCTTCGATAATGGTTCCTAAGGGGACCTCAAAGACAAAATCGGTTCCGTTTTTTCCAGATTGATTTTTGTGCCTTCCGGGCTCACCGTTAGGGGCCTTGAAGGATGTGCTGGAAGCGTATTTTGTTAGTGTGGACAGACTGTTTGTGGCCCTTACAATAATGTTTCCACCGTTCCCGCCGTCGCCACCGTCGGGACCGCCCTTGGGTATGAATTTTTCCTTTCTGAAACTTATACAGCCTCTTCCACCATCTCCTGATCTAACCCAAATGATCGCTTCATCCAGAGAACCCATTTGATATCTCAAGAGAAGGGAAGAAATTCGCTGCGGTTACGAGGCGTAAACACTGACCCTTTTTCTGCTCTTACCAAAACGCTCGAACGTGACAATTCCGTCAATCTTTGAAAAAATGGTGTAATCTTTTCCCAGACCAACATTCGTTCCTGGATGTATTTTGGTTCCTTTTTGCCGGATAAGTATATTTCCCGCACGGACTTTCTGGCCTGAAAACCTTTTGATACCATATCTTTGCCCGGCGCTGTCTCTACCGTTTTTTGAACTCCCGCCCGCCTTTTTATGTGCCATGGCACTTACCTCTTATTTGTCGAATATTTATTCTCAGGCTTCAATATTTTCGATTTTCACAAGTGTGAAATCCTGTCTGTGGCCTTGTTTTCTCCGATAGCCTTTTCTTCGTTTGTATTTGAACACCAGGATTTTTTTGTTTTTCCCTTGATGGGTGATTCGCCCGATAACCTTTGAGCTCTTAAGATACGGTTTGCCGACATTGACTTTTTCACCGTCAGATGTTAAAAGAACTCGCTCGAAAGTGACGCTGTCCCCTACTTTTCCGTCCAATTTTTCAAATTTGACTTCATCACCGTTGGTGACCCTGTATTGTTTCCCTCCGGTTTTGATAACCGCGTACATTGCATTAGCTCCTTGATAAAGAAATGAACGTATAAATATAAAAATTTGTATTATTCAAGTCAAGGCAAAAATTATTTTCATGGTTTCGCTTGTGCGCTCAGTAAAAGCAATCTCAGGCGACTACAAGTGTGAAATACGTATGGTGCGTCGTCGCTCCAGAGGAAATTTCAGAACAAATGTCGTTCCTTCGCCGGGCTTTGACGATACCTCAATGTGGCCGCCATGACCTTCCATTACTTTTTTTACCACCGGCAGGTCTATTCCCGCCCTGTTGGCCTTGGTGCTGAAAAAAGGATTGAAGATAAAAGGAAAATTTTCAGGTGAAATACCCGTACCGGAGTCTGTCAAATATACATCGTACTCATTGCCTTTTATCTCGCTTTTGATCAGGGCGCTTCCACCTTCAGGAAGGGCATCCAAGGCGTTTTCGATCAACATGGACAGGGCCGAGATGACAAGGGCGTTGTCCACGTACAAATGCGTTTCGTCAATATCGACAGTTAAGTCAATATGTTGCTCACTAATAATCTTAAGATAGGGCCGTATGGCTTTCTCTACCAGGTCCTGGATTGATGCTTCCCTGAGGCGGGGCGTGGGAACGCGGGCAAACAATTCAACCTTCTTTATCAAGCCTTCAATTCTCTTAAGATTGTCAATGATATAGTCGTAATATTTCCGTAGGTCATCCGTAGCCTCACATGCCTTATAAATCCTGTTCGCAAATCCCCCGATACTCATCAATGGGTTCCTGAGTTCATGGGCGATCCCATTGGCAATTTTTATCAGATCTTCATAGTGGGTTCCGTGAAATGTCTTTTCCAGTTGCTTGCGTTTATCGATGTCCTGGATGGAAATAACGATGACGCTTTTATTATGGTCTGAAACGAGGTGGGAACGAAATGCCATGAAGGCAAGGAATCGGGTTTCATCCTTCCTAATGAGCATGACATCACCTTCAAAAGGTTTTTCGTCCCGCGCCATTTGAAGTAGATTCGTATAAAGATAGGTCAAATCTTCCGGAGTGAATATGACGGATAGCTTTTTGTCCAAAAGTTCGTCGGGCGTAAACCCCAATACCTTGCCGACCGCCTTGCTGGCAAAAAGTATTTTTCCCTTAAGGTCCGTTACGACAATGACTTGCTGGATGCATGATAACATTTTTTCCAGCAGACCCTGGTAGTCGGCACATATATGCAGAAGATCTAAAGCCTGGTTTGTCATAAGTGAAGTGATAAGAACTACTTTTTTTAACGGCAACTATAGGTCAATTCGGCCTTGTATGTAAAGGAAGATTTCACCTCATTTGCAATTCAGACACTATATGGTTTGCGGCGGCTGCATGGCGGTCTTAGGCCGGGGCGCAAAGCTCACACAGGCATGTCTTGC
>CAZIXY010000054.1:0-13999 GCA_964543315.1 uncultured Desulfobacteraceae bacterium
TTCCCCGCCGAGTAAAAAGGCGTAACGCGACTTTTTACGAGGTTATCAAATTTGGAACAGGGAAATTTTTATTCATGGAAGGTATAAGACTTCTTCTTGTTGACGATGAAGAAGAATTCCGGCGGACCATAGCAAAACGTATGAAATTAAGGGGCGTTGCTCCGGAGCAATCAGCGAGCGGAGAGGAGTGTCTGTCTGTTCTTGAAAAGAAGGCTATGGATGTGGTGGTGTTAGATGTCAAAATGCCCGGAATGAGCGGAATTGAAGTTCTTCATCATATCAAGAAGAAATATCCGAAAACAGAAGTTATACTCCTGACAGGCCATGCAACGACCCAGGACGGCGTTGAAGGTATTAAGGCGGGGGCATTTGATTATCTCAGCAAGCCAATTGAGCTGGATCATTTATTAGAGAAAATCAAACATGCCTATGATAAGATAAGGCGGGAAAAGGAAAAGCTGAAGGAAGCGGAATTCAGGAAAAAAATGGAGCAACAGATGATTGCAACCGAAAGACTGGCCTCTTTGGGGACCTTGGCTGCCGGTGTGGCCCATGAAATCAATAACCCTCTGGCGATTATCAAGGAATCCGCCGGCTGGATAAAGCAAATCTTGAAAAACGAAGAAGCTGCGGAAATACCACGCAGGCATGACTTTAACATGGCCCTGAACAAGATTGAAAAGGGTGTTGAAAGGGCGAAGAGAATCACCCTTCAGCTATTAGGTTTCGTGAGAAAAGACGATTCCGTCCTGGCAGAGGTAGATCTGAAAGAATTGACAAGTGAGGCCATCCAGTTGGTAACCAGGGAAGCGGCAAACAAGGATATTGAGATCGTCCAGGAAATAGATATTACGGGAACTACTATATGGAGTGACCCCTACCAGTTAAGACAGGTCATGATTAATCTTCTAACCAATGCCATACATGCAACAGGGTCCGGAGGCAATATCACTATTAAACTTGAACCAACTGCTGAGGAAGCGGCCCTTACAGTTCAGGATACGGGGCAAGGCATCCCGAAAGAAAACATGGAAAGGATTTTCGAACCCTTTTTCAGCACAAAACCTCCAGGAGAAGGCACAGGTCTGGGGCTGTTCGTTGCAAGGGGTATTGTTGAAAAGTTGGGAGGAACGATCAAGGTTGAAAGCCGGCTTGGTAGCGGGGCAAGTTTTTGCATAAGGCTCCCGAAATATCTCGAGGCAAAAAAAAGGAATTAACAGAAAGTCATGATGTCGATTTGTTAGACAAGATGCTTTAAATTGGTTAAATTTTTCCAAAACCAGTAAGGCTTTAAAAGGAGATGAGTGTCATGGTCAAAATACCGACCAGGGTATTGTTGGTGGATGATGAGAAGGATTTTGTGGAAATGCTCTCCTTGAGACTGAAAGAGGTGGGAGAAAGAGTAACACCTGCCCATAGCGGCCGGGAGTGCCTTAAAATATTAGAGGAGGAAAATATTGATGTCGTGATTTTGGATATCAAAATGCCCGGCATGGACGGCATCGAAACATTGAGGGAGATAAAAAAGAGGTTCCCTATAGTTGAAGTCATTATGCTGACAGGACATGGTACAACCGAGACGGCGGTTGAAGGAATGAAATTGGGTGCTTTCGATTATCTTATGAAACCCGCGGATTTTGACGATTTGACAACCAAAATGGAAGGAGCCAGAAAGAGGAAGGATGAACAGGAGGAGCGCATCAGAAAGGCGGAGGCTACTTTGCTGTTAAGAAAAAGCGGGGATATCTGAAGTAATTTTTTTCATAGGCCACAGGATTAAAAATTTTTTTGATCGGAAAAAAGGTGGTGTAATTTCTCATGAAAAGCTCAGTTTATGCAAGTCTTCAAAAAAAGACAATTACCGTTACATTGCTGGTTTCTTTTGCCCCGCTTATCTTGCTTGGCGTGACAATGTATTACCAGGTTGCGCTAATGTGCAAGGACAAGACCGAGGAACAGATAAAATATCGCGCAAGTGCCCAGGCAAAGGCTATTGATCTTTTTTTGAAGGAGCGTACGGCGATTCTCAGCGCAATGGCCGATACACATAGTTTCAACGATATGATCGATGAAAAGAAACTTTCAAATGTATTTGAGGTAATGAATCTGAGGGCCGGGGCCTTTGTTGACTTAGGCGTTATTGATCATACGGGTCAGCACCTGACCTATGTGGGGCCCTATAATCTCAGAGGACTGAATTATTATCAGGAGGGCTGGTTCGGTGAGGTTATGAGCAAGGGGGTTTACATAAGTGATGTGTATAAGGGCTTTCGTCAATTACCCCATTTTATCATTGCTGTTCGGCGCTGGGAAGGCCAGCGTAGCTGGATTCTTAGGGCGACCATTGATCCGGACATATTCGGGGCACTCGTATTGTCAGCCCAGATCGGAAAAACCGGAGATGCTTATCTTATTAATAAGACCGGAATTTACCAGACCCAGCCCCGATTTGGCGCCCGGATTCTGTCGGAATTCAACCTGGATACGAAGCTCTTTGGAGGGGGGACAACAGTTATAGATGCGAAAGACATCCAAGGTAAAAAACTCCTTTATGCCGGCAGCTGGTTGAATAATAACAAATGGCTTCTTGTGATCAGCCAGGAGCCTGCCGAGCAGATGAGACGTCTATTTACATTGCGAACCGTGGAAATCACGATAATCATCTTAGGTATTTTTGCTATTATCCTGACAACCGTTTTTACCACTCGCCTCAATGTCAATCATTTAAAAAAATCGGATGAAAAGATGAACGAACTCAATGCACAGCTTGTTCAATCCGATAAACTGGCCGCACTCGGCAAAATGGCAGCAGGAGTGGCCCACGAAATAAACAATCCGTTGAACATTATTATACAAAAGACCGGATGGATGGAAGACCTTTTAAGGGAAGAGGAATTTCAGGACAGTAAACACATTGAAGAATATAAGAAATCCATTGAAAAAATAGATTACCATGTTGAACGAGCTCGAAAAGTGGTTCATAATATGCTCGGCTTTGCTCGAAAAATGGAACCCCATCTTGAGGACGTGGATGTCAACAGGACGATCAACCGGACAATAGATATGCTGGAAAATTATGCAAGAATAAATAACATTGATATTCAGACCGACCTGGATACCGATATCCCGATTATTGCCGGTGACGAGGCCCAGCTTCAGCAGGTTTATATGAATTTGATATCCAATGGTATTGACGCAATAGGCAAAGATGGGCTAATTAGGGTTGAAAGCCGGGGACATGCTCAAGATATAACTGTCAGTATTATTGACGACGGACCCGGGATTCCTCCAGATCAACTAAAAAAGGTCTTTGATCCCTTTTTCACAACAAAACATAAAGGGAAGGGGACGGGACTTGGTCTTTGGATCTGTTATAGTATAATAGAAAAACTGGGTGGCGATATCAGCGTGGAAAGTGAGCTCGGAAAGGGCACTAAATTTATTATAAGCCTTCCAATAGTCATTCCGGAAGAGAAATAGTATCATTTAAACAACACCAATTATCGAGGAGGCCACATGGATTTTTTCAACGTTTTGGTGGTGGATGACGAGGAAGATTTTGTTGAGACGCTTGTCAATCGCTTAAAGAAAAGAAAAATTCCCACTACAGGGGTTTTGAGTGGTGAGGAAGCCATAGATTTGATGAAGAAAAGGGAATTTGATGTGGTCATATTGGATATCAAGATGCCAGGGGGAATGGACGGTATTGAGGCTTTGAGGGAAATAAAAAAAATCCAACCCCTTTCCGAGGTACTTCTGCTCACAGGACATGCGTCTGTTGAGACCAGTATAGAAGGTATGAAATTAGGGGCCTTTGATTATGTCCTAAAGCCCATAAAGCTCGAAGAACTTCTCCCGAAATTGGCCGAGGCATTTGAAAGAAAGGATGCCCATGACGCGAAGATTCGAAGTGCCAAGATCAAGAAACTTCTCAGATACTGGTAGATACTGATTTAACTTAATGGCTCCTCCTATTCACTTTTATTTGTCAGCCGGAAGACGCCCGGAAGTCAAGAACAGAAGGACTATAGAGTCTCCAAATACCTAACTAAGGTCCTTTGTTTAAATTAAAGCCGGATAAACCATAAAAAAAGCAAAGGACCGCCAAAACCAAGACCATCAACTCTTCCTGTGTGTTTTCCGTTCCTTCCTTTACAGTGTGTAAAAAATACTGACATATAGCTTCTCCCCAAAAGGATTTCAACACCTCCCAACTTCCAAAATCACCTTTTGTTCCGGATAGTTAGCAGAGGCATAGGCCGCTATTAGTTTTGGCACAGCTATTGCCTGTATTTATAAATAACTTAGGCAGTCAGGTTATTTATGCTGAAGGCGGACAAGCGGCAGGCGGGTCTGAAGACTCTTCCCCTTCAGTCTTCCGTTAAAGTAGCTTCAGCCTAACTACATGATAAACTCGTAAAAAGTCGCGTTACGCCTTTTTACTCGGCGGGGAAGGGCTTCCCCTCCCCCGCCATTTGAAGTGAATTCAAATGGTTCCACCCTCACCCTCCCGCTTTGCGGGATTGCCGGACTTCTAACGAGTCCGTCAACTACATGGGTCGTTACATGAAATCCAAGGAGGATGATATGGTTGATCACGCGACAGCTCACACCCAGCACGAGCCGAGTTTTTGGGCGAACAAACCGGGATATAAGCCTTTATTATTGATAGTTGCAGCGATTGTTTTTGTCGGGCTGGTTGTTATTCCACCTCCACAGAGCATGATCAATCTTGTAGGTGTGAAAAGCCCTGCCGGATACAAGCTTTCGGCAGGGTGTAAGACTATTACCGACTGTATCAATAAGAAACTCCGGCCGCAGGCCTTTGATGCGGCACAAAATCCGGGCAAATCAAGTAATGCGGCGGCGAAACCTCTTTTTTCGGATAGGGACGCGGCCCAATTGGCAAAAGTCATGCTCGGGATATTTTTCCTGGCTGTGTTTTTTTGGGCGACCGAGGCGCTTCCCCTCGGGGCGACCGATATCCTGGTAGGTGTGATGATGTATCTTTTCTGCATACTTCCCATTAATGAAATTTCGCAGGCCTATATGAAGGATGCAGTATTTTTTATCTTCGGAATTCTGGCGGTGGCGGTCGGGGTTGCAAAGACGGGTCTTGACAAGAGGATTGGACTGATACTGTTAAGCCGTATCAAGAATGCGAAGGCATTTGCCTTTGTCTTTATACCGCTTCTGGGAATGGCTGCAGGCTTTCTTTCAGAACATGCCCTTGTGGCGCTCCTTATTCCCGTACTAATGGGTATCTACAAGGTGACATGTAGAATGTACGGCGTGGAAAAGGACAGGGCCTTAGCGGTTTTTCTCCTGCTCGGAATCTGTTTTGCCGCCAACCACGGCGGTCCCGGCTCTCCTGCAGCCGGTGGACGAAACGCAATCATGGTAGGCTATCTCATGGAACACGGGATGGCAATTTCCTTTTTGGACTGGATGAAATATGGTTTGCCTTTTGTCCCATTAATGGGGGTGGTTATCGGCGGTTACATGTATCTACGGCTTAAACCCAAGTTCCAGGTTCAAGGCGTCAACCCGAGCGAAGTGGTCAAGGCGGAGGTTGCCAGGATGCCGAAGTTTGGTGGAAAAGAGGCCATAATGGCTGTTATTCTGGTTGTGCTTGTTGCCGCGTGGATAGTCTTAGGAGAACATTACGGATTGGGCGGCCCAACCCTTTATGCTGTTATGGCCATGTTTATCTGCCGCATCATTGACTGGGATGATATCCAGGAAGGTGTGGCATTTGACGTCGTCGGATTATATGCAGCCGCCTGCGCTATGGGTCTGGGCCTGAAATTCACAGGGGGAGCTCTCTGGCTTGCCAATACCTTTGTGGCACTGCTTCCCGATTGCATTTCCCATGGAGACAATCTTGCCATAGGGGTCAGCTTGCTCACGGGAGTCATGACCAATTTTATGAGTGATGGGGCTACGGTTGCGGCCCTGGGGCCTATCGTACTGCCCATGGCTGACCTGGCAAATGTCCATGCGTGGAAACTTGGTCTGGCATGTGCCTTTTCCTCTTCCTTTGCCAATTTCCTGGTTGTCGGAACCCCGAACAATGCTATTGCCTTTGGTATGGGCAGGGATCCAGAGACAGGGGAAAGGCTTTTGAGTGTCTTTGATTTTGTGAAGTACGGGTTGCCCGTAACCATTCTTGCGTGGCTTGTCCTGTGGTTCTGGGCCATATTGGGGTATTGGCGTTTCCTGAGCTGGCCGGGACTTGGATGATGTCATCGCGGATTGCGCAAGTAAAACTTGATAATTTAGAAATATCGTTTTTTTAAGTCCGCCGCAGGCGGACGTGTCATAAAATCACGGAGTGATTTTATAATGAAAACCTCGCTTTATGCAAATCTTCAAAAGAAAATTATTATTATCACCTTGGTGGTGGCTCTTGCCCCGCTTATTATCCTTGGCACAACCATGTATTATAAATATTCCCAGACGTGCAGGGATAAGATTGAGGAGCAGATAAGATACCGATCCATGGCGCAGGCAGAGACCGTGGATCTGTTTTTAAAGGAACGCACGGCTATTCTTGGGGCAATGGCTGACAGCCGTAGTCTTCATGAAATGATCGACGAAAAAAATCTTTCGCGCGTCTTTGAGGTTATGAATTTGTGGGCAGGGGCCTTTGTTGACCTTGGTGTGATTGACAGTACCGGTCACCATCTGGCCTATGTGGGACCCTATAATCTCAAAGGCCTCAATTACTATCGGCAGCCATGGTTTGCGGAGGTCATGAGCAAGGGTACATTTATCAGTGACGTGTACATGGGCTACAGGCGGTTGCCGCATTTTATTATTGCGGTTCGACGCCGGCAAGGTCCGAACAGCTGGGTCCTTAGGGCAACTATTGATCCGGAAATCTTTGGGGAAATAGTGCGGTCCGCCCAGATCGGTAAGACGGGAGATGCTTACCTGATAAGAAGGGATGGTGTTTTCCAGACCAGTCCACGGTTCAACGGGCGGATCCTGGGACAATCCAATCTGGATACGCGTCTGTTTGGTGGAAGGACAACGGTCATCGAGCAGCACAATAGCGCCGGCAGAACGATACTGTATTGTGGAAGCTGGCTTAGTAATAACAAATGGCTGCTTGTCATCAGTCAGGACCCGATTGAACAGATGAGCGGCATGTTTGCTGCCCGGAATGTGGAAATCGCGATCATTATTTTCGGTATCCTGGCGATTGTCCTGGCAACTATTTTTACAACCTATTTGACTGTGAGTCGGTTAAGACAGGCGGATTTGAGGATGAATGAGATCAATGCGGAACTTGTCCAGGCGGACAAATTGGCGGCCATAGGAAAAATGGCGGCAGGTGTGGCTCATGAGATCAATAACCCTTTGGCTGTCATTCTCCAAAAGACAGGCTGGATGGAAGACCTGCTCTTAGAGGAGGACTTTCGGAACTCCAAGAATTTTGAAGAATATGAGGAATCCATTAAGATCATAGAGGAATATGTGGAACGTGCCAGGAAAGTCGTTCACAGTATGCTTGGATATGCGCGAAAAATGGAGCCGCATTTAGAGGATGTCGACGTAAACGGAATTGTTAATCAGACCATCGACATGTTGGAGAATTATTCAAGAATAAATAACATCGATATCCAAACAGATCTGGAAAGAGATATCCCCATTATTGCCGGCGACGAGGCTCAGCTCCAGCAGGTTTTTATGAACTTGATATCCAATGCCATTGACGCAATAGGTAAGGATGGGCTTATTAAGGTCACAAGCCTCAGGAATGATCAAAACATAACTATCAGTGTTACTGACAACGGACCGGGGATTCCCCGGGAGCAGCAGAAAAAGGTATTTGACCCATTTTTTACGACAAAGAATACCGGCAATGGAACAGGGCTCGGCCTATGGGTTACTTACGACATTGTAAAACGCATGGGGGGAACTATTACATTGAAAAGCGAGATGGAAAAAGGAACAACTTTTAGGGTAAAACTTCCCATTGTGATTCCCGAAAAAAAATAGAATTAACGTGACTACACACTTTGTCAGCCTAAATAACCTGAGTACTTAAAAATTAAGGAGGTCGCATGGATTACTTCAGAGTTTTGATAGTGGATGACGAGAAGCCTTTTGTAGATACCCTGGTCAATCGTTTCAACAAAAGGAATATTGATACGACGGGTGTCCTCAGTGGGGAAGAGGCGTTGGAGTTGATGAAGGAAAAACTCTTTGATGTCGTTATACTCGACATAAAGATGCCGGGTGGAATGGACGGGATTGAGACCCTGAGGGAAATCAAGAGAATTCAGCCACTTTCCGAGGTTATTTTGCTTACGGGACATGGATCTCTTGAGACGAGTATTGAAGGGATGAGATTGGGCGCCTTTGATTACATCCTGAAACCGGTGAAACTGGAGGATCTCCTCCTAAAAATGGCAGAAGCCTTTGAAAAAAAGGATGCCCATGAACAGAAGATTCGGAGTGCCAAGATCAAGGAATTGATACGCTTTCCGGGGAGGGTGCTTGATCAGGAAAAGGAAGAGAAATAGAAAGTAGGGTGTGAAACCATGAAAGAACACCACTATGCAGGTTTGAGGAGAAGCATTTTAGGCAGTATGATCCTGGTGCCGCTTGTTCCCTTTATTCTTATTCTGGGTATTGGCTATTATTATTTTACAACGTCAATCCAGACCAGCACCATTGCGAGCATGAAGCGAATCGTCGGCGATCATCGACATATGATCGATTCGTTTTTAACGGAACGTAAGGCCAATCTTGAGTTTATTCTTTATTCTTATAGTTTTGATGAACTCGCTGAACCCCGGAGTCTATATAAGATATTGCGAAGGTTACAAAAGGAATCGAATACATTTTTAGACCTTGGCCTGTTTAATGAAGAAGGTATCCATGTGAATTATCAGGGACCCTATAAACTGATCGGCCGGGATTATGGAAAAGAAAACTGGTTTAAGGAAGTTATGAAAAAAGGTCATTATGTCAGCGATGTTTTCTTAGGCTACCGTCGCATACCTCATTTTGTTATTGCGCTCAAGAGAGAAGTAGCTGGGAAGGCATGGGTTATTCGTGCAACAATCGATACATATATGTTTAATGATCTCGTAAAAAAAGTCCGAATCGGCAAAACAGGGGAGGCATATATCCTCAACACAGAAGGCGTATTTCAGACGGAGCGTCGCTCCGGTGGATATCTGATGGACAAAGATCCTGAAAATATTAAATACCCATCATCACATAGAGGGATCGTTACATTTCTTCATAAGGATGTAAGGGGAGATAAATATTGTTACGCTACGACCTGGCTTAGGGATAAGAAGTGGCTGTTAGTTGTAAGACAGGAAAAAGCGGACGCATTCAGGGCGCTCCGTTCAGCAGGTTATCTCATCATTCTGATTACCATTATCGGCGGCGGCGCCATTATCGGTCTCGCGTTTTATCTAACCGATCGGATTGTGCGGAGGATGCAACGAATAGATGAGGAAAAGGATGAATTAGGGCAGCAGCTCATAAGGGCGAGCCGGTTAGCGGAGTTAGGTGAAATGGCGGCAGGATTTGCTCACGAAATAAACAATCCCTTACAGATCATGAAGAGTGAGCAGGGCCTTATGGAGGTTATCCTTTCAGATCTGAAGGAAAAAGGTGAAATAAAGGAATCCGAAGATTTGGGGGAGATCGAGGATTCCATTGATCAAATAAGGCTTCAAATAGACCGTTGCTCCAAAATCACTCACGCTATCCTCAAGTTCGGAAGACAAAGCGAAACCGTTGTTATGGATATTGATCTGGATGTTTTCATCCCCGAGGTTATAAGCATGGTGTCGAACAAGGCAAGTGTTCATGGTATTGCTATAACTGAAGATATCAAGGCAGATACTCCACGTATCCATGGAGATCCGTCACAACTTCAGCAGGTTCTGCTAAATCTGTGCAACAACGCCATTGATGCAATTGTCGCAAGGCATGGATCTGAAGGAGGAAAACTGGTGATTGGAACTGATCCGAAGAAGGATGGAAAGGTGGAAATATTTATCAAAGACAATGGGATTGGAATCAGCCCTGAAGACATGAAAAAAATTTTTAGTCCGTTTTTTACTACTAAACCCGTGGGCAAAGGAACAGGACTGGGCCTTTCAATATGTTACGGCATTATAGACAGCATGGGGGGGACAATGGATGTCAACAGTGAAGTGGGCGTTGGCACGACTTTTACCGTTGATCTGCCGGCTGCGCCTTAGGGCTTGTTGATTTGGAAACCGTCAAAGCTTGGTTGCAGGAAGCTTTATGTATCAATCGGTTCAATATGCCGACTACTCGAATGACCTATGTTGCCAGAATAATTAATTAAATCATAGGGGGCAAGATATGGAAGAGATGAAAATGATGTTAGTGGATGATGAAGAAAGGTTTTTATCAACCACGAAAAAACTGCTTTCAAAGAAGGGATATGACGTTTTCACGGCGGTCAGCGGGGCTGAGGCTTTGGAAAAAATGAGAACCCAGAATATCCACGTTGTAATTCTTGATGTCAAAATGCCCGGGATGGACGGTATCGAAACATTGAAGGCCATTAAAAGGAAATTCCCCATGATCGAGGTCATCATGTTGACGGGCCATGGCACTGTTGAATCAGCGGTGGAGGGACTGAAATCCGGTGCGACGGATTATTTGACAAAGCCGACTGATGTCAATGACCTTATCGCAAAGGCGGAGGAAGCGTTTGAAAAAAGGCAGAGGCTCGAGGAAAAAATTCGTGTGGCCCAGACCAGGAGTTTTATGAAGTCTCCGAGAGAGATTATTAGAGACACTGAGTAGCTTTGATCTGGATTATTCCGTAGAGGATTTCTTTTTCATTCTCATCAGGTTGTGTGGAAATTGTGAACTGTAGATAACCGGAATAAAAAGTGAGGTTGGAAAAATGGCTAAAACTGAAAAAAAGGCTGGCGGATATGACAAATATGTGGACTGGAAGCTCTTTATTATACCTGTCGTCTTATTTTTTGCTATTCTGATTCTTCCAACGCCTTACGGCATGAAGGACGTGGGTACCGAGATCAGTGTCGGTCCAAAGGCCGTTGTGAATCATATTACCAAGGAGGTGTTTAACAAAAATAGCTCAGATGTGGACCAATGGGAGTTACTAACTGCCCAGATGATGGAAAGAAACATGAGGATGGGGGCACTTTCCAAAGACCGCCTTTTAAAAAGAAATCTTAAATGGTGTAAGAAATATAATATCCAGGCAGATACTGAAAATCTAAAAAAGGCCCACAAATATGTTGAAGACAATATCAGTGATAAGGCATTCCTTGAAATCATGGAAAATTCCGTGGAACTAAGGAAGGACGGTCTTAAGTATGAGGATCTTTCTCCCAGGGACAGGGAAGCGGCAGACAGAGGGGCCTGGCATATCAAGGTTGCAATAGCAATGATGGTCTTTGTCGTTTTCTGCTTCATGACGGAATGTATTCCTCTTCCGGGTGTTGCCTTCTGCATAGGTCTCATCCTTGTGTTCACCGGCGTTGTTACAAGAAAACAGGTTGCCATGCTCTACTGGAGCGATGCATGCTGGTTTATTATGGGAAGCCTCATGTTTGCGGCCGCTTTTGTGAAAACCGGAGTTGACAAGAGAATGTGTCTTGCAATGTTTAAAAAATTGGCCGTACCCAATATTAGATGGGTAACCCTCATCTTCTTTATCATCATTTCACCGCTCGCGGCCTTTATCTCTGACCATGCATTAGCCGCCATGTTTCTCCCCATAGGAATGCTCCTTTATCAAAACAGCCTGACGGATGAGGTTCCCGAGGACAAAGAGCTTGCCAGGATGCTCATGATAGCCATTGCTATGGCCTGTAACATAGGAGGCCCCGGTGCCCCATCAGGCGGCGCAAGAAACGTGATTATGATGACCTACCTGAATGACATGTTTGGTTTTGATATCGGATATTTTCAATGGGTCACCTATTGTTTTCCATTTATCCTGATCATGATTCCTGTGACGTGGTTTATGGTGAACTGGCGCTTTAAGCCGAAAATTACTTCCCTTGCCCCTGCCATGAATCATCTGCAAAGAGAGATAGGAAAGATGGGGGGCTGGAATAGACAGCAGATATCGGCACTCATCATTTTTCTGGTTATGGTATTTGGCTGGTTCACGGAAAAGACATTCTACAATATGGGTGTTTATCCTGTTCGTCTTGGAATAGGCGTAATAGCAGTTGGAGGCGCTGTGGCATATCTCCTTGCCGGTGTTGTAAACTGGAGAGACTACCAGGAAAAAGTGGACTGGGGGGTAGTCTGGCTTTATGCCGGCGCCATTATATTCGGGCGGACATTGGACAGCACAGGGGCCGCCTACTGGTTGGCAAGATCGGTCATTGATGTTCTCGGGCCCCTTGGAATGGATTCAGGGATCCCGCTCATGGCGACTTCAAACGGTCTCACGGCCGTGCTGACAAATCTAATGGCAGATGGCCCAGCGGCAGCAGCCGTAGGCCCCATCGCCCTGAACATGGCCGGTCTTGCCCATCCGGGCACAACCTGCCTGCCATTTATGGCCATGGGAACAGCGATAGCGTCCTCCTTTGCATATTGTTTGATCATTGGAACACCTCCAAACGCCATTGTCTATGCAAGCGGCTACCTTGAGCCCAAGGATTATCTCAAAGTAGGCATACCCATATGGTTTTTCGCAAATGTGCTTATTGTTTTGCTTACGGCGGTCTACTGGAGTTTCAGGGGGTTTGGCGGGTTGCCCGGATTTTAGATCACATGTGAAATAAAGGGAGGGGCTGTTAGGCTGAACCATGAAGAACATCGAACAGACAATAGTCACAAATCCGAAGAAGAAGACATTCTTTCACTCAAAAGGAGTTACCTATTTTAATAAAAAAACGGAAAGGAATATTTTCTTTATCCTGACGATAGCAATGCTTGTCTGGGGCCTTTTTACCAAACTTGGTTTTTGACTGGGTAATTTAGACAGGATAACAGGCCCGCCCTCCCCGTCCCGAGACCGGACGGGATCGGGAGGCGCGACGTAAGATATTTTGAGGCCTATAGCTGTTGATTATTTAACGCGGCCTATCAGTGGCTGTTGCTTTTTTAACCAGGTCTGGGCCAGGGGTTGACTTGCTGTATTCCTGCCTTCTCTTTTTCGAGGGCTTAGGCGTTATCTTTGTACAAGTCTAAACTACCCCCCCTTTCAAAAGGGGGACTTTTGAACCTTCCACACAGAGAATAGGGACTAGAAAAGATGTTAGGTTAACGCTAAGCTCTTCAAGGCAGAGGGTTTGAGAGAGGAAGGCACATGCCAGAATCCATTACCATGGCAGATAATGACAAATTCACCATTGGGTCATATTTTCAGGCACTAACGAGGATATTAGGCGCACCCGGTCAATTTTTTTGTGAATTCCCCGAGAAAGTGGGTTTTCGACAACCTGTTCGTTTCCTTGTCGTATCCAGCCTCTTTTTTACCGGTGCGAGCCTCACCTGTATTAGTGCGAGCCATGTTCTTATGGCCGGCATATTGCTGATAAATGCTATTGCCATGCCGTTTATTGCAGCGGGTATAGGGTTCATGGTTATGACGGTGGCTATTGGCAAACGCGTGGCATTTAAGAGGTTTTTTGCGGTATATGCCTTTGCTTCAGGAGTCACAATGCTTGCATCCTGGATCCCTCTGTTTGTCTGGGTAACCGAGCCATGGAAATGGCTACTCATCGCCGTGGGTATGGTCAAGGGATGCGGGTTGAGGTGGATGCAGGCTGTTCTGATTATTGGGATTTCCATATTTATTCTGGTTTTGTTCTTTTTGTCTCTGGCTCCGGTATTTTCTTATGTTAAGGGAGCTATATGATATCCTGCTTAATTGTGGACTTCAGACTAAATTATTAAGGGGAGCATAATATTGTTTGCATATAATATTGAATAAGAAACCAATATTGACGGACTCGTAAAAAGTCCGTCAATCCCGCAAAGCGGGAGGGTGAGG
>CAZIXY010000055.1:0-13934 GCA_964543315.1 uncultured Desulfobacteraceae bacterium
CCAAAACTCATTTATGATGCGTATATTTACCACTATATCAGCATAATGTCAACTATTTAATAGTATTCGCATGCAGCTTTTAGGTAGAACAAATCGTTGATTCAACTGTTAACTCAGATGAAAAGTTAGCGCGAAAAATTAAGATATATATGTGTCATCGTTTCTGTGGGCTGAAATTAAGGGATATTGGAAAGAGATTTGGTATTAGTGAATCAGGCGTGACTCAAGCCATCCGACGAATGAAAATAAAGGCTAAAAAAGAAAATACAGTAAAACGCTATATCAAATCCATTGAGAACAAACTCAATTTATCAAATGTGTAGGTTTGACCCTGGTTTTTTTACGCTTTCCCTCAGCGCGCGCTCTTCCTGTCTGCGTTCCTCAACTTCCGATTCCAGTTCTTCCTTTGCCGCTATCAGATGCGACCTTTCTTTTTCAAGGATACCTGTCAGATCCTTCTCTTTCTGATTAGCTGTGACAAGGCCCTTAACCAGTACGGATACGGATATGGCGGTGATCGCGTTCAAAAAAATAAAATTCGCGCCCGCACCTATCATTGCTTCCGTGGTTTTGAAAAATGGAAACGTCTTATCAACCAAGCCTGTGCTGATAACCCCTCCCATAATCGCAAGGGTGATAGCGTTAACCATCAATGCCATAATTGCGGCTTTCGATCCCAGTAGGACCCCCGCAAGGACCGCCACTCAAATGGCCAATAATAATAATTACGGTAAATCCAATGCCATAGACTATGAGTAAAGCCATTGCCGCACGTACTTCATAACTCATACGACGCTATAAAAGAAGGCTCAGGCCAATGAACCAGGCACATATATCGAAAACCAAAAGACCCCACAAGTTTTCTTTTACCAGCAGTGCAACTGCGGGCACGAAGGCGAAAAGGCTTAACAATAACCCAGTGAAAACAATAGCAAATAGAATGCGCACCCTCCAGTAGGTAAGGCTGTCTTTCTCTATAAGCGAGGAAGGAGCCATTCTATTCATGATATTGCTTTGTAACCTTTCGAGATAACCTGCTCTATTCCATGTCTCATTCATTTGGTCTATCTTTCCTTATCCGGCGGCCAGGTCCTCTTTTTCAGGATCGGGGCAGGGGCACTATTTCCCGAACAAACCCTTGACCTTATCCGCAACCGCTTCCATGCCCCTTTTGGCACCCTTACCAACCTCCTCAACACCTATGCCCAGAGCTTTGAGTCCTCTGTTCAGTCTGTCTTTTACGGAAGGGGAAGTAATCTTTTCATAAAGTTCCGCAAATATCTCCTTAAATGCCTCCGCAACAGGCATACCCCCCTTTTTCTTCCCAATATCCTTGAGGTGAATGTCCGGCATCGACGCCCTTACACTCTGCCCACCGAGCGCGGCCATGGCCAGATTCACCTTGCCGTCCCTTACAATGAAGTTTCTAATAATGATTTTTCTTCCCTCATCTTCTTTTCCGGATCCCTTGTTTGAAGGCGTACCTCCACCTACGGACCTTTTCACATTGTTCAAAATGGTTTTAAAGTTGTCGGTTCCCCTTGCTTTCTCGTAAGTGATTTCAGGAGCAATCACTTCTATCTCATCAATAATGATCGTGTCTCCGGTAAGGGATTTTTCGTCTATGTCAACATAAATGGCTTCCACGTTCATGGCCTGGGGTGACTTGAATCCCTTTGGATTGCCAAGATAAAAATCAGTGAGTTTGGCCTCTGCTGAAAATATGGAGACGCCCACATCCCCAAGACGCACGTCAGTCTTTGTGATTTTAGGACCGTGTGTATTGACGGCAGTCTTTATGAGTGGCCCGAGGTTTGAGACACCCACAATCAACACGACAATAATGATGACCATAACCGCACCGCTGCCGATCAGTATCCATTTTTTCATGTTTGTGCCCCCTTTATTTCATTATTTGAAAACCACAAGGCACCCTTCGGCCCCAACTCCCGGCCAAGGGCTTTCTCCACGGCGATTCGGCAAAGGGCCTTCGAGCAAAACTCTGCCGGACTCTTCGACGAAGACTTTACTGTCTTTAGTCCCCATCCAGCATATTACCCAGCTTTCCGAGAATCGAGCCTTCACCCTTGCTGCTCCCGCCGGCTGAGGGCCCATGGGCAATAATCCGGTCTGCCATGCGGGAGAAAGGCAGGCTCTGCAAAAGGACCAGTCCGGTTCCACTGAGTGTAGCCAAAAAAAGACCTTCACCGCCAAAAAACATGGACTTGAGGCTACCTGCCCTTTCGATATTGTATTTGATTCCCTTGGTAAAGGCCACCAGACAACCTGTATCAACACGGAGGATATCATCATTCAGCTTTTTCTGAATAACGGTTCCGCCGGCATGCACAAAAACCATGCCGTCGCCTGCCAGGTGCTGGAGAATAAAACCTTCGCCACCGAAAAAACCGGTTCCGAGGCGCTTGGTGAATGCAATTCCGACTCCGGTTCCGAGGGCGGCAGCCAGAAAAGCATCTTTCTGGCAGAAAATCTCGCCACCCATCTTTGACATGTTAATGGGAATTATTTTCCCGGGATAGGGAGCGGCAAAGGCAACACGTTTTTTACCCTTCCCGTGATTTGTAAAATGGGTCAAGAATATGGATTCGCCTGTCAGGACACGTTTACCGACATTCAAAAGTTTACCCATTACCCCCTCGTCGGTCCGGGAACCGTCGCCCATCCGCGCTTCATATGTTATTCCGTCTTCCATGTAGTTCATGGCACCGGCTTCTGCTATTACTGTCTCACCGGAATCCAGTTCAACTTCCACAATCTGCATATCCCGACCGAACAATTCATAATCAACTTCATGGCATTGCATTCCAGGCCCTCCTTTATACGAAAAATGATAATTCAAAAAATAATTTTACCTTATTCCTGGTTCCTTGTATAGAGTGTCATTTAACTGGATTAAGTTGTCACGGTGCTTGAGCCGCAAGTCTAAAAAAGCCCCGATGGTCATATAAAAAAAACACACTTACGCCATCGCGCCGCCATCCACGGTGATTATTTCTCCGGTAATAAAATCGGAAAGCCCTGATGACAAAAACAGTACGGCTCCCACGACGTCATCAGTTTCCGCTATCCGGCCCATGGGAATGGTTTTGGTAAGCTCCTTTAACAGTGCCTCGTTGCTCCAGAATGGCTGGCTGAACTTAGTCTTTACCATACCCGGAGCAACCGCGTTAACGTTAATGTGATACGGGGAAAGCTCAACAGACAGGACCTTTGTCAGCATCTCTACCCCCGCCTTGGCCACACAGTAAACACCCATGCCCATTGCCGCCCTTCTTGCGGCAATGGAGCTGATGTTGACTATTTTTCCGCCCCCTGTCTTTTTCATCATTCCCACCGCCCTACTTGAAACCAGATAGGGGCCTTTGAGGTTTGACTCAATTATCTTATCCCAAAGTCCTTCGTCAACCTCTGAAACGGAAGGTGTCGGAATATTCATACCGACGTTATTCACGAGAATATCAAGCCTTCCGAATCGCTCCTCAACAGCCTGGAACAGGTCGTTTATTTCGGATGACTTGCCTACATTTGCGGCCCGGGCCATAACCTTTAGTCCCTTTTGATCAAACGCCTCGGCCGCGCGGTCAAGATTGTCCTGTTTCCGGCCGCAAATGGCCACATCCGCGCCTAAGCCTGCCATGGCAGTGGCAATAGCCATGCCTAACCCGCGGCTGCCTCCGGTGACCAGTGCCACTTTTCCGGATAAATCCAAGTCCAATTTATTCATAATATCCTCCTTTTCATCCTGATTCCTGCGCGCCTGCCGCCATTTTGGCGGGGCTCCGGAGTCATTAAGACAAGAACAGATAACCAAAAAAACCAGGTAGTATCAAGCAAAAGGGTTGCATTTCTATATTAAAAGAATGAAAATTGCAAGGGCTGTCAAGGGCCCGAGTCAAGTGTCCTTATAAGCGGGCTGCAATATACTGAGAAAGGAGTCAAAATGGCCTTTATTATCATTGGCGGAGATGCAGCGGGCATGAGCGCCGCAAGCCGTGCAAAAAGAAATCAGAAGGAACTTGAAGTCATTGTGCTGGAACAGACTGAGGATGTCTCTTACAGTGCCTGCGGAATGCCCTACAATATAGCCGATGCCGACAGGAAAATCAGCGATCTCGTGGTCCGTCAGGCACAGGTTTTCAGGGAAAAACAGGGAATTGACCTGAGAACGGGACACAGGGTTGAATCTATCGACCGGGACTCCAAAAAGGTTTTTGGGAGGAACCTTCAGGGAGAAAAATTTGAAATTTCCTATGACAAGCTGTTGATAGCAACAGGGGCGTCCCCTATCATACCCGATCTCCCGGGATTTGATCTACCGGGGATCGTGGCACTCAAAAGCCTTGAGGATGGGAGGGTCATCAAGGACTATATGCGTAACATGAATGTCAAAAAGGCTGTCATAATCGGGATGGGATATATCGCCCTGGAAATGTGTGAAGCCCTGCGTGCAAGGGGCATCGACTTGGAAATGGTAAAACCCCGCCCGGTATTTCTCCCCTGGATGGCCGAAGAATTGGCGGCCGTTGTGAGAGAGGAAATCGAGAGTAACGATGTCGGCATACACACGGGACACACAATCGAAAGTATTGAGGCAGACGGGACCGCCTTAAGGGTTGTCTGCCCTGATTTGGTGCTGGAAGGCCAGATGGTCCTGGTTGCCATAGGTGTTAAGCCAAACAGTGAAATCGCTGCCCAGTCCGGACTTGAGCTTGGCCCGGCCGGGGCTATTGCCGTAGACAGAACTCTCAGGACAAACGACGAAGACATCTATTCCGCCGGAGATTGTGCGGATGCCTATCACGTTGTTACGGGGCGAAAGGCCTGGGTTCCTCTTGCGCTCAGGGCCAACAGGGCCGGGTGGGCTGTCGCTGACAACGTGACAGGTAAAAAAACCGAGCTGGAGGGTATTGTTGGATCAGCGATCTTTAAGGTCTTTGATATCGAGGTGGCCAGAACCGGACTGAGTGTCGCCGAGGCGGAAAAATCCGGTTTTGATCCGGTAGAAGTGGTGATCAAAACCCGGTCCCGTGCTCACGCGCACCCTGGGTCTAAAGCAATTCACATCCAGATTCTGGGCGATAAGAAATCAGGTCGGCTTCTGGGGATGCAGATAGTTGGAAAAGAGGGAGCCGTTCACAGGATTAAAGCCGCATCGGTCGCTTTACACGCAAAAATGACTGTTGAGGCCTTTAGCCAGTGCGATCTTGCGTATGCACCGCCCTTCAGTCCCACATGGGATCCCATGCTCACTGCTGCGAACCAGCTTTTAAAAAGGCTTTGATTTCGGTCGGCTCTCCTTCTTCGTGACGGCCGCAAACAAATTGGGGCTTTTACATGCTTATTAAAGCCGTATACTTTATTGTATTAATCCTCGCCCTGGTTGTCTGTTTTTCCTGTTTTTATCAGCACATTGAGAATTTCTTTGTATTTTATCCTCAGGCGTCTTTTGACGTCCTCCCCGCGGATTGGCGATTGATCAGCGAAGATGTGACTTTTGATACTGAGGACAGGGAAAGGCTGCACGGCTGGTTCTTCCCCTCAAAAGGCGATGTTCCTACGATCCTTTTTTGCCACGGGAACGCGGGAAACATATCCCATCGTCTCGATAATATAAGGCATATAGCTGATCAAAACATACAGGTATTTATCTTCGATTATCGGGGATATGGGAAAAGTACCGGCAGGCCTTCCGAAACCGGCCTGTATAAAGACGGCCTGGCCGCATTTGACTTTCTGGTAAACCAAAAGCATATACCACCGGAAAAGATCATCCTGTTTGGTCGCTCCCTGGGAGCCGCCATAGCCGTTGAAATCGCAATCAAAAGAAATGTCGGTGCCGTCATCTTGGAGAGTGCCTTTACGTCCTCAAGGGGCATGGCAAAGACACTGTCTCTTTTTAAAATCTTCGCGCCTCTTTTGCCGCTCCATTACAACAATCTGGAAAAAATAGGCCGGATCACAGTCCCCAAGCTCATTGTTCACGGCGAAGAGGATGACATTGTGCCTTTTTCAATGGGACAGGAAATCTACAAAATCGCACAGCAGCCCAAACATTTTTTCCCCATAAAAAATGCCGGGCACAATGACGCCTACATTGTTGGGGGAAAGATGTATTTTAAAACCCTATCCGCTTTTGTAAAAAACCGGAAAATTTAATGAAGGTCCGCTGAACAGGCTGCAGCGTAGGAGCAGATGCATTTAGGTGAAGAGTGCCATACCGAGCCTTTACCGGCTTATCTAAACAACAAGGCCCCACCCTGAGGGTGGGGCCTTGTTCCCCAGCAAATATATTCATGACACGTTCGACCCGTCCCGGGCTAAATCATCTCCAGAAGCGAATTTATCACCTTCTCTTGCTCTTCGTTATCTATCTTGAATTTGACGCCGATTCCCTTCGGAGTGGTCCTTATAACTTCCCCTGCAACCTTAACGTGTTTCCTGTATTTTGGAAGCGGAAAGGTCAGTGTAATATTCTGCCCGACCAGGAAGGGCGTGCGGGTTTCTATGAACATTCCACCCGCACTTATATTTTGGATGAAATCGTTACAGAAACGATCTTGAGCAACATAGTCCACAACCATGTTATAGGGCTTTCTGATGTTTTCCCTGGTTTCATCGGAATATGACAGATCCTGATCTCGCGACCGATCCAGGTCATGTAACAAAGTCCTCTGCTGGCTTTCAGGCATATCCATGATCAATTCAAACAAATGAGCAGTAACAGGGAATTCATTCATTTGTTTCGCAAAAACAACCGCACCGCCGGAGCCCATGTGGGCGTTCAACTGCTCTTTCAAGTGCTCATTGGCCTTCTCTATGGATAAAGCATACTTTTGCATTTCCCGTAATGCAATCATCAGGTACTTATTGGTCTTTTCCAGACCGTCAATATATCGGAGTGTTTTTTGGTTCGGGTCTCTATTCATATTGGCCTCCCTGAACCACAATGCCTTACGTCAACATATGATAATTTTGGAAGAAATTCTTATAATTATGCCTCTTTTCGGGAAAATTTTCAATACGGAAACTGCTTCAGGATAGTCTGGGAGATGAGGCAACCTATCGGCAGGCAACGGTTATTCAAAATATTTTTGAATCCGGACTATGTGCTTTCGTCTCCTTCGTTTCTCTGCCGAACGATCTCCGATAGAATCACCCCAGCGGCAACACTTACGTTTAGCGACTCACCGCGTCCTGGTGACGGGATACCGACTATTTGGTGACACCGTTTTCTTATGGCCGGGCTCAAGCCCTTCTGTTCATTTCCCAAAACCAGAACCAGATCCCTGGTCCAGTCAAACTGGTAAATGCTCTCGGAACTTTCACCGGCTGCACCTATAATCCAGAATTCCTTTTTTCGTAATAAATCCAAGGTCCTCCCCAGGTTCACAATCCTGGCAACGGGAAGATACATAACGGCTCCTGATGAGCGCTTGAGCACCTTGGGGGTCACTCCTGCCGAGCGGTCTCTTGGAATTATCAGACCATGTGATCCGAAAAAGGCGGCCGTCCTTATCAGGGAACCCAAATTCCCCTCATCCGTTATATGGTCCGCAGCTATAAGTAGCGCAGGCCCTTTTCCTCTGCTTTTGGTGGAGATATCAATGAGGTTGTATAAATCGGAATAGATAAATTCTTCAGCCAATGCCACAATTCCCTGGTGGGACGTGTCCGGAAGGATACCGGACAACTCACCTCTCGTCTTGAAATATACGGGAACATGAAGGTCCTTTGCAATTCCCAGGATCTCATCTCTCCGGGCCGATTTTTTCGCCTGAGCAATCCAGAGTTCATGAATCTTCATCCGACCTTGCGTCAGGCAATCCCGAACCGCGTGGAAACCGGGGATGAGATATAAGGCCTCTTTCTTAATAGGACCACCTCCCACCAATCAAATATGTATCATCGGCAAATGAGTACCGCGCGAGGCTGTTTAGACATAGAGTCGACAGATAGACTTCTTTTTATCCGGGGCCACCGGTTCCCGCAAGAATTCTTTCCCGCATGCGGTCATATTGAACAAGGGCCCTTATGGTCCGCGCAGCACGTTCCGGACCCCGGAATACCGGTATTCCCTGATCCATTATAGATCTTATGGCGGGTTCATCAAGACTTCTGAAAGTATAACCCACCAACGGCTTGTTCCTGTTTTGAAACAACCGGGAAAGTGATTTCGCCTGGGAGGCGATCAGTTTACTGCTTTGCCCCTCTACCTGCTCTTCCGGCACGCCCATATTCGTTAAGGTCCGTCTCATGACCTGGGGTGCGTTAAGCATATATATAAGTAGTGTATCGGCCTTTTCTTCATCGATGAGTATCCCCGGGATTTCCGAAAAGAAGTGTAACGGATTTTTTGTAAAAGTCAGATCCACCGGGTTGTTAACACTGCCCGTGGGGGGGACGAACGGGGACAGTTTTTCAATCGTCTCCCCTGACAACGCCGGCAGTTCAAGCCCGGCACGCCCGCATGAATCCGCCGCTGCGGCTCCGGGCCCGCCCGAATGTGTTTGAATCACTACTTTCGGGCCCCTTGGTTCCGGGAGGCTGCCCAGTCCCCAGCAAAAATCAAACAGTTCAGTAATGCATTGTGCCCGGATCACGCCGCTCTGCTGAAAAATACCGTCATACAGCTGATCCGGACCTGCCATGGCTCCTGTATGGGAAAATCCGGCACGCTTCCCTGCCTCGGACCCCCCGATATAGAGGGCCACAATGGGTTTGTGTGGTACAATAGAACGGGCGGTTTTCACAAACTCCCTTCCCCGGTTGATACCCTCAATATAGAGCGCAATAACCTTCGTCCGTGAACAGGCCCCCAGATATTCCAAGCACTCAACCAAATCAATATTTGCCTCGTTTCCGACACTAAACGCCGTACTGAATCCCAGGCCGTATCCTGCAAGATAATTGAACATCTGGGTAATAAAGCTCCCACTCTGGGACGCCAGGCCGATAAATCCGGATGGCCCCTCGTGGGGGATAAAGGTTGTGTTCAGCCTGTGGTAGGGATTGGCCACACCTATGCAGTTCGGGCCTAAAAATCGAATACCGTACCTTCCCGCAATCTCTATTAACTCTTTTTCCAGCCCAATACCCTGACCGCCCTTTTCCTTAAAACCACCGGAAACAACAATGGCGTGTTTGATGCCCTTCCTGCCGCATTCATCCATTGTACGGCACACAATACGTGTTGGAAGGACAAGTACGGCCACGTCGGGGACTTCCGGTAGATCCGTTACGCTCCGGTAAGCTTTGAGATTGTGTACCCTCTCCTCTTTAGGATGGATGGGATAGACGGCTCCTTCAAAGCCGAGATCAAGTAACGACAATAGCAGGTTGGTTCCCATGGCGGAGATATTATTAGAAGCGCCAAAAAAAGCGATGCTTTCGGGATTCGCGATGGGATATAGTGGGCTTTCCTTAATTGATTTCAACATATTTCGACCAAATAATGTAAGTTTAAATAATTGTCAAACAGTAGGTATGCTCTACTGATGATATTTACCAGCACATGAGATGTCATGAGGATTTATGAAACAGGGAAAACAGGATTAGGCCCATGAAATATATTATGCGAAAATATTCTTAACGGCCTGTTCCTGGCGGGCACTGCGGCACCTTTCCGCCGTTATAACGGCCTGTGCCTTTGCTACGGCCTTCTCAAGGTCATCATTTATGATTATGTAATCGTACCACAGACATTCTTTGATCTCATTGGCGGCCTTTTCCAATCTCATCCTCAGCACACTCTCAGAATCCGTGCCGCGGCCCTTAAGCCTGCCCTCCAGTACATCCAACGAGGGAGGAAGGATATAGATAAGCACACTGTTTTCAAAACGACCCTTTATGTTTCTAGCACCCTGGGAATCCACATCAAGAAGGACATCCGCATCCGAAGCGATCTGCTCATTAATGGCATCAAACGACGTACCGTAGTAGTCATGATACACCTGAGCCCATTCAACAAAGGCCCCTTCCTCAATCAAGCCTTCGAAAGTCTCCTTATCCACAAAATGATAATCAGTGCCATCTGCTTCCGCACCTCTGGGACTGCGGCTGGTATGTGATACGGAATACCCCAATCCGTCCATGCTCTTTCCAAGGGTAGTCGCAATAGTGGATTTTCCCACCCCGGATGGTCCGGAAATGACGAAAAGCTGGCCTGACATTTTTATTCTTCCAAATCCTCCCTGCTTAATGCACCGTCTGGGCTGAACCTCTGTGCAATAGTTTCAGATTGAATGGCTGATAAGACGACATGATTGCTATCGGTTATAATCACCGATCTTGTCCTCCTTCCCTGCGTGGCATCAATCAGCCTTTTGTCTTCGCGGGCCTCATCGCGAAGCCTCTTAATGGGAGCAGCATTTGGAGAAATGATGGCAATAACGCGCCTGGACACAACTGAATTCCCGAAACCGATATTAACGAGCCTGGTACTCATAAATGAACCCCCTTTCTTTATTAAGCATTCACGTATGAGCTATCAGCGTTTAGTCAAATAAAGACTCAAGACAAATCACAACGCGAGCACCAATGTCAAAAGGCTTTGGCAGGTAATTCTTTGCCCACCCGCATTCGGACTAAAAGCCAAACCCATATTTTTTATTCAACATTCTGAACCTGTTCTCTCAATTTTTCCAATTCCGCCTTCATTTCCACAACTATCCTGGATATGCGCGATTCGGAAGCCTTTGAGCCGAGCGTATTCACTTCTCTATTCATCTCCTGAATCAAGAAATCCAATCTCCTCCCCAAAGCCTCATCCATCACAAGGTACCCCCTGAACTGCTTCAGGTGGCTCCTGAGGCGCACAATCTCCTCCGTAATGTCCGACTTTTCAGCGAAAAAGGCTACCTCTTGCGCCAGCCGACTTTCATCAACAGCCACATCATTAAGCATATGTGCAACTTTTTCTTTAAGCCTGCTACGGTATTCCTCAACCAAATGAGGGGATCGTTCCTCAACCTCGTTGATATAACCTTCCAGTATTTCAAGCCTTTTTGAAATGTCCGCCTCAAGTGCAGCCCCCTCCTTGGTTTTCATAACATCAAGGGAATCAAGTGCAAGCAAAATGACTTCTTGTAAACCAGGCCTCATTCTGTCTATATCCACCGGCTCCGGCTTGAAAAGAACAACATCGCTCATCTGACAAAGAGATTCAAGCCTGATTTCTTTATCAAGTCCAAATTGATCCCTAAGTTGTTCAAAAATCTTGAAATAGGAATTTACCAGAGGCACATTGAGCTCAAGATCATAAGGGTTCTCGCCACCGTTGTTTTCCACCTGGATGCAAACCTCAACACGGCCCCGTCTTATTCTGGAGGATATAATGGCTCTGAGGTCATTATCGAGAATTTGATAATTTTTTGGCATACGCAGGATAATATCCCGGAAACGATTATTTACCGCCCTGACCTCCGCAATAAAGATAACGTCTTCCTGTTGTACCTCACCTCTTCCGTAGGCGGTCATGCTCTTAATCAATGCGTTTCATCTCCTTCAACTGATCCATGTATTGTTTTCTCACCCCATTGAAAAACCCGATAGTCTCAGGGGCCGCATAATCCGGGTATGTCCATTTAAGCGGTATAAAGCTACCCTTTTTGAATACCAGTGTAAGGTCCGCGTAAATCCCCTTTGATAAATAGATCCTATGGACATAATTCTTGCCCGTGGCCAGGACCAACCTTTCGGGCGATATAAACCCCGGATCAATGTTAACCGACCTGTTCTCTCCGTTTAGATACTGCTGCTCAACCCCATTGGTTTTCAACTTTATTTCAACAAGATTACCGGCTGAAATAAGCTTGGAAAAAGAAACAAAGCGCCTATGGAGCGGCCAGCCCATCTCCTTGGCATAATATTTTGTGCGATCAAACATCAATTCGGGACTGATTCGGTCTGCAGGGCCATAAATATCTGTGAGTTGAACTATGACCTTCTCAAGGATCTCTTTCTCATGAGAGAACAGGCTTGAAATCAATTTGACCGGGTCAGGCTCACGGGGATGACTCATAGTCGTCGCTTCGCTGTTGATTGTGATCGTCGCTTTTCAATCGACAACCAAAGACTGATAATTCTAAAGATACCTTCTTAAATCGTCAATCATCAATCTTCAATCCCTTATTGTCTTTTTTAGGTCTTCCGCTCCCACAGTGGATGTTCCCACCTCGCCGACCACGATACCAGCGGCATAATTTGATAAAACCGCTGCGGACTTCAAATCAAGTCCGGATGCCAGACCCAAGGAAAATGTTCCAATAACAGTGTCACCGGCACCGGTCACATCAAAGACCTTTTTGGCAACTGTAGGAATATGGATTATTTCACCACTGTTCTCAAAGAGTGTCATCCCATCCCTGCCCTGAGTAATCAGCACGGAACGGCAGGACAAATCACTTAGTATCTTCTTTCCCGCCAGATTCAGGGTTTCTTCATCAAGGATATTCAGACGGCAGAAGGCCCCAGCTTCATGATGGTTCGGGGTAATGACATCCACACCGTGATAGTATTCAAAATTGCCTGTTTTCGGATCAACGGCAAGGATGACCGATCCGTCCTGCACAGATCCGACCAGTTCTCTCAACTCCTTCATTAGAGGGGCTGAAATAACCCCTTTTCCGTAATCGGAGACGACAATAGCGTCAAGATTTCTCAAATTTTTTCCAATAAAATGAAGGATTTTTTGTATGCTTTCAGTTCTGATATCTCTACAACTTTCTCTGTCAAAGCGCACTACCTGCTGGTTGCGTGCCACGACCCTTGTCTTTACGCTCGTTGGCCTTTCCTGCTCCTTTACGATTCCGTCGATCCGTAAATCCATCTGTTGTATACTACTCAAAATTATCTCGCCGGCACCATCCTCCCCAATCACACCGCAAAGCACGGGCTTCGCTCCAAGCTGTGCCATGTTATGAATTACATTAGCGGCACCGCCAAGCATTTTTGTCTCCTGCTTTATTGCCACGACCGGAACCGGGGCTTCAGGTGAAATACGTGAGACATCGCCCCATACGTATTCATCCATAATGATATCACCGATAACTAAAACCCGTGCCTCGGGAAACCTGTCTATATATTTTTTTAGGCGGTTGGCTTCGTATTTATGTGGCTTTTTCTTCATAATATGCCGATAAAGGCTCTTTCCATCTCCCAAATTTTATTCATTCTTAAGCAATCTTGGTAAAGAGTCCACGCCAATGAAACCTCCCGCTAAGCGGGGAAGAACGTGGCTTTTGTGAACACCTATAAAAATGGCTATAATAATAGATAATCTTGTAAGTGCAAAGCGACTAAAGTTATCTAAAGTGACTAACATTAAGGAATTCCAACCACAGCTTTAGTCACTTCAGACTTTGGCTCATTTTAGGCATTTTTAATAGTTTACACAGGTAGTGCCAAAGGATTCTGACCACACCAATAGGCATGTTTTCAAAAACCCAACAAAACATCCGGCCCTAAAGTACTTAACTTTATGCTTGGAATTTAGATATATATCATTGTACTTATCCATTGTCCATCAAATACACGTGCTTCACCCTTTCCAGATGGCAACTTCATATCCGGAACGTTTCCCTCTGCTAAATTGTCCGGTGATTCGGATTTAGATTTGATAGAATAATTTGAATTTTGAGGAAATTGCCTAAACGAGATAAATCTGCTATTTAGACTTATTAAACACCGAAATACCTCAGCCCTTTATTCTTCACATTAGCTATTGACTATTGACTAATGAATATTTAAGGATTAAGAGCCTTTTTTCCAAATACGGTCCATCTATAACCAAGACCTTTTAATTCCGGAATTTTTTCTGGAGGAATGTACAGGTGAAAATCATCATTGTAGGTGCCGGGGAAGTGGGCTTTCACATTGCCCAGAGACTCTCCGAAGAGGGCCAAGACGTTGTCCTT
>CAZIXY010000056.1:0-13873 GCA_964543315.1 uncultured Desulfobacteraceae bacterium
AGGGCTTCCCCTCTCCCGCCATTTGAAGTGAATTCAAATGGTTCCACCCTCACCCTCCCGCTTTGCGGGATTGCCGGACTTTTTACGAGTCCGTCTTTATTGGCTCTGCCTTTTTTTTATTGGTGAAGTCTTGAGTCAGCCTTTCTCTCAAATGCATTCTTATTTTTGGTATTTGAACGAAACATCAACCCTGGCCCGGTAGGCCGTAACCTTTCCGTTCGTGATGATCAGATCGAGCTTTGTGACTTCAGCGATTCTCAAATCCTTAAGGGTCTCACCCGCGGTTTCCACAGCGGTCTTGGCCGCTTCTTCCCAGGACGTATCACTGGTTCCTACAAGTTCAATAATTTTGTATGTGCTGCCAGCCATATCTTTCCTCCTATGAAATATGTTGGTTCGAAAACCAAATATCCTGACAACCGAATTTTAACATACAAAACCATTAATAACAGGTCAAGCTCAAGTGCCTAATTTCAGCCCCCACTTTAATGTTGTCGTGGACAGGAACAGGGGGCATATGGTAATAATACAATATCTGTCACCGGCGTATTGGCTTTCCGAGCTCACAGCCGAATCATTGCCCAAATGACAATGAAACCTTCTTTGACATTTTGTTTATGCAACATGAGGCCAAAGACTATTCTGATCACAGGATAAATATACTTCAAAAAATGTCAGATAAAAAACCACGATTGAGAATGGATCTTGATTTTTTACCGATCCAGCATGGTAATGAGCAGCTCATCCTTATCAGGGATTCCCTTGGACTGGTTGAGGAAGGTAAGGCCGTACCCCTTCCCCTCTACGAAGTAATGGCCCAGCTCGACGGTACGAACACCGTTCGGGATATCCAGATGCTGCTTATGAGGGAAAAGGGAGGTGTCCTGGTAGGCACGGATGAAGTTGAGCGACTGCTGGCTTATCTTGACTCGTTATATCTTCTCGATACTGAAAGGTATGAACAGGCCAGAAACAATATTATTGCCGAGTTTGCATCAAAAATGATCAGGAACTGCTCCCATTGCGGACAGTCTTACCCCGCTTCCGCTGCGGATCTCAAGAGCAGCCTAAAAGAAATCCTCAATAGCCAGCCCCTGGAAACGAAGCTGGATGCAGGAGTGACAGCACTTATCGCACCACACATTGATCTTTCATTGGGCTCCAGAGTCTATGCACGAGCGTATCAATGTCTGAAAGAATCATCACCATCAAGGGTTGTCGTACTGGGAGTAGGGCACCAGATGCTGGGGGATCTCTTCTGTTTGACAAAAAAGGACTTCCAAACACCGCTTGGTGTTGTCAAAAATGATCGGGTAGCTGTTCAAAAGCTGTGGGACGCAGACCATTCCATCGTCTCTGAAACGGACTTTTCACATAAAACTGAGCACTCCATAGAGTTCCAGATAATTTTCCTGCAGCATATTTTTCCACACAATTCGTTCACCATTATCCCAATTCTTTGCGGGCCAATTAAGCCGTTTCTGTCCGAGTACAGCAGGAAAACCTATCTTAAGAAAGCCAATCCATTTCTTACAGTCCTTTCAGAGATACTTAATAAGGAAGACAAGGAAACGCTTCTTGTAGCAGGAGTTGATTTTTCCCACATCGGTCCAAAGTTCGGACATGACAAGCCGGCCATCTATCTTGAAGGCCAGTCCGAAAAACACGATCAAAACCTGTTGAAAGCTGTTTCAGGGGGTGATGCAGATGCCTTCTGGGAGGAATCCAGAAGGGTAGAAGACAAATTCAACGTATGCGGCTTTTCTGCCATAGCATGTCTTTTGGAGGCATTACCTCCTTCCAACGGAAAGGTCCTCGACTATCACATCTGGCATGAACAGCCTACCCGCTCTGCTGTCAGCTTTGCAGCTGTTGTTTTTACAAAAGCTACCGAATAAGGCCCTTAGAGCTTGGTGAAATAGGAATTTCCGTGTTCAGGGCCTTTAAACTGATCGACTGGAATTTTTTCTTATGATGTATTAATGTTACTAGACATAATAAGCAAGGGGTCACCAGATGATACCGCTCACAAAATTATTTAAGTACTGGACGTACCAGGCATTTTCACCCGGGACAGTCCTCAGGGACAAGTATGAAGCCTTTAAATCCCTTTTGAGAAATGACAAGCGCGCACATGAATTGATGGCGGAGCTCGAAGAGATATATTACGACATGGTCAGGGTGGACTTTAGGGTGATAGAGGAGAAGTACGAGGAATTTTCCCAGCGCGTCTCCAATATGGTCGAAGATCTCACAAAGATGTGTCCTTCCCGTTACCTCGATTTGAAGGACTATTTCAAAAAATTTGATTTCTACGTGAGATTCATGCTGGCACCTGCGGAATATGATTTCTCTCCTCCTTTTACCATTCCTTTAAAGGGTATTTCAGCGGATGATCTTACCCTGGTCGGAGGCAAGGCCCTGAACTTGGGCATTATAAAAAGAAAACTTGAACTCCCGATACCGACCGGATTTGTTATCACAACAAATGCATTTTACTATTTCATTGAATACAACAACCTGTGGAAGTCGATAAACGAAAGGCTCTTTAAACTGGATATCAAATCTTCTTCATCGCTGGGTGTCCTATCAGGTGAATTGAGGGATCTAATACTGAATTCAAAAACTCCTCCTGAAATCCAAGACGAAATCTTTGATAAATTTCGAATCATGTTCAAGGCAAAGGGCAAAGATGCAAGAGTGGCCATGCGAAGCAGTGCCGTGGGAGAGGACTCGCGATCCTCCTTTGCCGGACAATATCGGACTGTCCTGAACGTAAGCGAGAAGGATATTCTTGATGCCTACAAAAAAGTCATTGCAAGCAAATACGAGCCAAGGGCCCTTTACTATAGAATCAATTACGGCCTTTCGGATCTCGAAACGCCCATGGCGGTTATCGCTCTTGAAATGATAGATGCTGTAGCCAGCGGAATAATATATACGAAAGACCCTGGTGATTCCGAGTCAGACAGACTTTCTATTCACTCCATATGGGGTCTGGGTGAGTTGCTTGTCAGTGGGGAAGCCTCCCCGGATATTCTTGAAGCTTCCAAAGATCACGTCCCTCGGATTGTCCATAAAAAGATAGGGTCGAAACCCAGGCAGATGGTCTTTTCTAAAAATGGCGGGACAGAAACGATCCCGGTAGATGATGATAAGCAGGAAATGCCTTCCCTCGATGATGGATCAGCACTGATCCTTTCGAACTGGGCAGTGGGGCTTGAAAATTATTATGAAGAGCCACAGGATATAGAATGGTGCATGGATCATGAGGACAACCTCTTTCTCCTCCAATCGAGACCTCTCAGGTTTGAAGAAGGTGACGCGGTGACCCCTGTGCCCATTCCCGATAATATTCCCAATGCGGTGCTCCTTTCCGGCGGAGAGAAAGCCTGCTCAGGCGTTGGGGCAGGAAAGGTTTTCAAGATAGAACATGAATCGGACCTTAATACCATTCCGGAAGGTGCCATACTGGTAGCGAAGAATACTTTACCTAAATATGTAAAGGTTCTGGACAGGCTCAGTGCTGTAGTTACGGACATTGGGAGCACTGCCGGTCATTTTTCATCGGTTGCCCGTGAATTTGGTGTCCCTACCCTGGTAAATACCGGCGAAGCCACCGCCACGTTGACGCAAGGGAGTGAAGTGACCGTGCACGCCGACGGCAGAGTGGTCTATGACGGTCTTGTTGAATCATTGCTCGAAATTCCAGTTGCTCACAAAGAGCTGATGTCGGATAGCCCGTTTGAACGCAAGCTGAAATACGTCATTAACTTTGTTTCACCCCTGAAGTTTACCGACCCCCAGTCTCCGTCTTTCGTCGCGGCAGGGGTTAGGTCGCTTCATGACATAATTCGATTCTCCCATGAAAAGGCGGTACAGGAGATGTTCCACATGGGAGAAAAAAGGGTGCGTAAGGTTGGCGGCTCCAGAAAGCTCATTTCGCATATACCCATGATTTTCTATGTGTTCGATGTAGGAGGCGGGTTAAAGGAGGAATTGGCCAACGACAAAACCGTCACAATGGATGAAATAGAGAGCGTGCCCATGAAGAAGGTGTTCAAGGGGCTGAGCCATCCGGATATCCAATGGTCGGACTTTACTCATTTCAACTGGGAGGAATATGACCGAATCGTCATGAGCGGAGGTATCATAAGCCCTGAGTCGGCGATGCTGGCAAGTTACGCCGTCATCGCCCACAATTACCTCAATCTGAATCTGCGCTTCGGATACCATTTTGTGATACTTGATTCGATCTGTCAGGAAAATACCGAAGAAAATTATATTATGTTCAGGTTTTCAGGCGGCGGAACTGAATTCGAAAACAGGGTCTTGAGAGCGGTTTTTTTGACACGTGTCTTGGAACGCCTTGGATTTGACGTGGACAAAAAAGGCGATCTTGTAGACGGGCAGCTTTCACAAGAAGACGAGAAATCCATTAGACAGAAACTGGATATCATTGGTCGTCTCCTTGGGGCAACAAGGCTGATGGACATGTATCTAAAAGATAACACCATGGTCGAGCGTTTTGTGGATGAATTCATGAACGGGCGTTATCATTTCGCTACTGTAGAAGCCTCCTAGTGACGGCTGAGCACAAATCATCCGTATCCTATACTGAAGAAAGGCATACCCCGAAAAAAGTCGAGGGACTACTGAACGATGTCTGATTACAAAATCAGGTGGGTAACAAAGGACCTGGCCGTAGGTTCCGCTCCCATGTCCTATACGGATCTTGACCGCATAAAAGACAAGGGTATCAGTGCCATTGTCAATCTTTGCGGTGAATTCTGCGACCTGCACGAAATAGAGGAAAATACGGGGTTTGAAGTCTATTATCTGCCCATTCCGGACGAGTGTGCGCCAGATATGGAAGAAATGGAAAAGGCTCTTGAATGGCTGGATGAGGCCCTCTATCTGGGCAAAAAGGTCCTTGTTCACTGTCGGTTCGGAATCGGGAGGACAGGCACCTTCATCAGCTCCTATCTTCTGAGGAAAGGTCTTGGACTAAAGGTCGCAGCCAAGAAACTCAAGCGCATACGGTCCTCCCCGGAGAGTTACAGCCAGTGGAGAATTTTAAAAAAATACGGGAAAAAGGCAGGAGTTCTGAAGATAAGGGAGCCCTCCCTTGAAAATAAAAACGTTGTGGACTTGAGCACCTTCTTTGCCGAATATGAGTTCCTCATTCAGGGGATAGAGGACAAAATCACAAGTTCAAGCCATGCGGCAGAGTCTCTTCCCCGCTGTGGGCTTGAAAAAACTGAGTGTTGCTTTCATTACTTCTATCTACCCCTTATCGAGGTCATTTACATAAGCAACAAAATGAATGCCGCCCTCACCAGCGAATTCAGGAAAGCTGCCATTCACAGGGCGATGGACGCTCAGAAAAAAATAAGAGAGATTAAAAAAAGTTTCCATGAACAGGCGAACAATCCTCAAGGGACAGTGGAGGCAGCGGTTAAGGAATATATCAAAGAGGGGATCCTGTGTCCATTGTTTAATGAATCCAAATGTTCCCTTTATGAATACAGGCCCATAAGATGCAGACTGTACAATGTTCCCGATGGGATCATAAATCTTCAAAAAATCAATGACACCCTTTTTGAGATTTCCAGGCATCTGTTTTTTGCATTTTGCGGGGTTTTTCTCGAAGACAGGAATTTCGGCTTTTCTCTGGCCGCTACGGTTTCCGGCAGGTATATCCAGCAGTACTTCTATTATCTCGCCTCATTAGCGTAGGCTGATCCTCATCCTTCAGCATAAAGCGCACTCGCGACCTTCTCCTCCAGTTCTTCCTTGTCTATGGGCTTAACGCAATACTCGCCGGCACCCAATCTCAGAGACTCCCGGGCGGTTTCCAAAGTGGGATAGCCGGTAAGCATGATGACCCGTATTGAGGAATCAATTTTTTTAAGTTCTTCCAGGACTTCAACACCGTTCATTTTTTTAAGTTTTATATCCAAAATGGCAAGGTCCACCTTGCTTTTACGGGCATGTTCCAGGGCATCTTCCTCTTCCGTAAAATTGATCACCTCGTGTCCCTTTTTTTCCAAGATCTTCTTGACCAGCAGGCCGGCGTCCATCACATCATCAAGAACCAGTATCTTTGCCATGTGCAATCTCCTATCCCTGTTCTCATTGACCTCTGTTTTTTAAAGCAGGTAATTTTACAATAAAGGCGGTCCCCTTTACTTCCATCCCGTCCTCACTTGTGGCATTCCACGGTGGGCTCTGGACTTCCAGCCTTCCTTCATGTTCCTGAATAATACCGAAAGTAACCGACAATCCCAGGCCGGTTCCCTTGTCAACCGCCTTTGTGGTGAAGAACGGATCAAAGATCCTGTCCAAAATATCAGGAGGAATGCCTATGCCGGTATCGATAAAAGAAATGGCAACTTCATCATTCTCCCTGTCAAATTGTGTTGAAATGCTGATATCTCCATCCGTGCCAATAGCATCATGGGCATTACTGATCAGATTGAGAAAGGCCTGCTTCAGCTTATCTTTATCGCCCTCAATGGGTGGCAGACTCCGGCCGTAATCTCTTTTGATGCTGATTCTGTCTGAATTGAAGATGTGTTCCACAACCGACACCACTTCCTCAATACACTGGTTTATATCCAGCTCGGTCAGCTGGCTTTCAGTCTGCCTGGAAAACCTCAGAAGATCCCCGACTATCTTGCGGCACACCTTGCTCTGATTTTCAATAACCTCAAGACCTGCGTGAATGGAACTATCTTCAGAAACATCTTCTTTCAGGAGCTGGGCATAGCCGATGATTATACCCAAAGGCGTATTGAGCTCGTGGGCGATTCCAGCGGCCAGGGGTCCCATGCCTTCCATCTTTTGGAACTGAACGATCTTTGCCTGGAGATCCTTAAGTTGAGTGATGTCTCTTCCGCTCCAAAAGACTCCTGTGATACCCCCATCAGGATCAGTCAAGGGTGCTTCTATCATATGCCAGATTTTATGGCCTTCCGGGCTTTCTGTTCTGAATTCCCTTTCAACCGGTTCACCGGCCTTAAGGACCCTCAAACTTTCCTTCCTGTTTTCCTCGGCCACATCCTTCGGAAAAAGATCCAGGTCGGTCTTTCCGATGATGTCTTTTTCTTCCATGAAGACAAAACGACAGAAGGCTTTGTTGACGGTTGTATACTGCAACTTCTTGTTTTTTAGAGCCACAAAATCCGGGATTGCATCAAGGGCAACCCGAAAAAGCTCACTTCCTTGTTTTGCCTTTTTCGGCATACTATTTAACCATGTACATTTTTGTTTAACGCCCCTATGTCCGGGCTCGAGCACAGAGGCTGAAAAATCTGCTGACTGAGTATTTATTCTTTTATGGCCCATGCCTCATAACAATGAGAACCTCGCTCGCATACTGTGGGATAGAATCACCATTTCAAAAAATTTTATTATAGTTTATAATAGTTAATCCGGCAAGAAGCAAGACGGATCTGGCTTTTTGCTTGAATTCTGCGTGGGCTTATTTCATTATGTTGATGAGACCAAACCCTGATCTCTGTGCGAACCCCCATCAAACCTCAAATTTCGCAGAGGACTATTGACAGACTCAAAACCATAACAAAAAAAAGAGGACCGGCTCACAAGGAACGATGCCGGTGTCAAGATTGCAAGCAATGAATGAATCCACCAAGATAATCCGTGGAGAACAGGCCAAGGTGCCTCTCAATACAGCTATTGTGGGTGGGGGAAAGGCCTGTTTAAACCTTCTCCATATACTGGACGAGGTCCGCCTCAAAAGACTTAATATGAAGATCCTTGGCGTCGCAGACATGAATGCCGAGGCTCCGGGCCTGGCTTACGCCAGGGAATTGGGTCTGTTCACCACCGATAATTTTCAGAAACTCTACGATCTGGAGGGTCTGAATCTCATCATTGAACTGACCGGCTCCACAAAAGTCAGGGAAAAACTTATAAAGACAAAACCGCTCCATATCTCTTCAATGGACCACCGGGGGGCACGGCTTCTATGGGACCTGATCCAGATAGAGGTGGAAAAGACGGAACTGGAGAGAGAACGCTTAAGGAACGAGGAGAAAAACAGAGAACACATCCAGGCCATTCTGGATTTCCTCCCCTATAGAATTATGGTGGTCAATATGGACATGACAATCGATACGGTTAATGAGACATACCTGAAAGATCTTAACCTTGCCCGTGACGAAGTTTTGGGCAAGAAATGTTATGAGGTCAGATACGGCCGGGATAAACCCTGTACGGAAACGGGGACGTCCTGTTTTCTTGAGGGACGGCTTGAAGAGCTCAAGAAAATCGGTCGGTTCAGCACCATGAAGGAATATAAAGACAAGGACGGAAAGACGCGTTTTGATGTCATCACAATCTCGCCTATTTTTGATGACGACGGAAAAATCGTCCAGCTGCTTGAAACCTCAAGAGACGTCACAGGAAGGATTAAGTCAATGACAGGAACATGATTTCCTGGCCCGCTTTGCTGTGTTTTTTCTCCAATTTTTTCAACGAAAAGACTCGCCTTTTAAACAACGAGACACCTGGACCCCCGTCATTGATTGAAATTCTTTCAATCTGGAAAGCCTGCTGCTTATTTCATTTTAAATCCTGATAAATATCAAAATTTTAGGCCCTATTTACCTGAACAGAAGACGCCCAAAAAAATTTTCAATCTCTTTGATTTTTTGTTGACTTTCAGTTAAATTTACACTATAAGTTTCAGTGTAATGCAGAGAGAGTTCGCGAAAACAGAGAAAAAACCATTTATGGACGGAAACTAAAAGGAGTAAAACATGAAATTGTCAGACAAGCAAAAGATTTTTCTGGCCTACATTTCACGGTACAGAGATGAATGGGGAACCCCCCCCAGCTTTGATGAGATCCGTGCCCACTTCGGCTTCCGTTCCTATAACACGGTCACCACCTATCTCAAGATCCTGGAGCGGAAAGGCTACATCCGTCTCCCAAAAGAAAAGAACCGGAAACGGGCCATTGAGGTAATCAGCCCCGTGGAGACCAGACGGTTCGAATATCCTCTCTTGGGACGGGTTGCGGCCGGAAAACCCATAGAAGCAATAGAAGATTTAAAGACCATCGAAGTCCCGCCGTCCATGACAGGGGACGGAGATCATTTCGTGCTCCAGGTAAAGGGAGATTCCATGCAGGAAGACGGGATCTTGGACGGAGATTTCGTGGTGGTCAAAAAGCAGCCTATAGCGGAAAACGGTGAGACCGTGGTGGCCTTGATCAACAATGAGGCGACCGTTAAAAAATATTACAAAAGGGACGATCACGTGGAATTCCAACCGGCCCATACGGGAATGGAATCTATCCGGGTCAAAGAGGAGGACCTTCGGATCCAAGGAAAAGTCGTGGGAGTCATGAGGTATTATAAGTAACGGGCTTTAGGCGTCAGGCGCAAGGCGCAGGGAGAGATAAAATGGGAAATTTTCAAGAACTCAGGGTTTGGCAACGGGCTAAAGAACTTGCTGTGTTCCTTTACAAAACCATGGGCAAGGTGCATTTGCTAAAGACTGAGGCCCGAGAGATCAGATTCGTCGGGCCGTCGTGTCTATTCCAAGCAACATTACGGAGGGCGATGAACTGAATACACACCGGCAATCCATCAAATTCTTTTACATAGCAAAGGGTTCCTCCGAGGAACTTCTTACTCAAGTTATTATAGCCTATGAGATTGGTTATCTGGAAAACCAGGATTTTGATCATGTCAAAAATGAATGCAAGGCGATTTCGAGGATGCTGACGCGGCTCATTCAAGCCAGATCAAAAGACACAGGCAATAAGGGCTAAATTCCGCTCCGTCCTCCCCTGCGCCCTGCGCCCTGCGCCTTGAGCCTGGTGGCGGTTATATCGCATGCAAGAATAAAAACACCCTTGTAAATGTCTACCAAACACGGAATTCTGGAGTTAAGGTTTGCACCGCCATATCATCCACCTCCGTATCCCTGCCTTTTCCATTGCCGTGGCAAGGGTCTGCCGGCCGGAACTCAGGCGCCGGCCCGTTGCAGTGGTCTCAATGCAATCAGAGCGGGCCCCCATCCTGTCCATATCTTCAGAGGCCCGAAAAGAGGGGGTCTTCAAGGGCATGCCCCTTTCAAAGGCCATGAAATTCTGCCCGGAACTCACCGTCCTGCCTCCCGATCCCGGCCTTATGGAAAAGGCCGGCAAGGTCCTGGCCAAGGTAGTGGCCCGGTACACGCCTCTCTGGGAACCTTTCCGGCCGGGACATATCTACCTGGATATCACGGGGACCGAACGGCTCTGGGGAAAGGCCAAGGACACGGCCTGTTATCTCAGAAAGGACATTAAAGACCGCCTCTATCTTTCCGGAACCGTAGGTGTGGCGGGCAACAAGATGGTCTCCAGCATTGCCTCTAAAATCATCAGTAACGAAGGAGTCCTGGACGTGGATCATGGCCGGGAGGCCTCTTTCATGGCTCCCCTGAAGGTGGATGTAGTGCCCGGCATCGGCCGTTTCCGCCAAAAGATTCTTCTGCAAGAACTGAGCATTACACGGGTCAGGGAACTGGCCGCCCTGGACATGGGTAGCCTGAGCCTTGTCTTCGGGCGAGAGGCCTACCTGATCCATCAAAGGGCCGTCGGAATAGACCTTACCCCGGTCTACCCGGTGTCTGCAAAACCCATGATAAACGAGGAAATCACTTTTCCCGAGGATGAAAATGACGATCAAACGCTTCTCAGTGCCCTTTTCAGCATGGTGGGAAAATGCACCCGCCCGTTGCGCAGAAGGGCGCTCATGCCTAAAAAGGCAGGCCTTTTGATCAGGTATTCCGACCAGGTGGAGACCAGCGGACAGACCACCCTGCCACACGCCGGCTTTCTGGATCTTGATCTCTACTTCCCCTTAGAAAAGCTGTTTTTAAAGATCTGCAACCGCAGGGTGCGTATCCGCTTTATGAAGGTCTGGTTCCGGGATTTTTTTCCTGAAAATCGCCAGATGTCGCTTTTCCCTATTCCGTCTCGCCATGCAGAAAAACAGTCTCTTGTTATCCAGGCCTTGGACCGCATCAAAGAAAGACACGGGGAGAACGCGATCCGGTTCGGCAGAGCGGCAGCATGATTTCAGTTTCTATCTCTCACAGAGTTCACAGAGTCCACAAAGTTTTTGATCCGAATTGCTGAGATAGGAATTCAGATCAAACTACAATCCATTTTTTGGAGGAATTTATATGGATCTAAATCAGCTTTCATCTCAAGTCATCAAGGCTGCTATCAACGTTCATAAATTATTGGGACCAGGGTTGTTAGAGTCTGTTTATCAAACCTGCATGGTTATTGAATTGAGGAATATGCGCAAAATGGTTCGTTCTGAAGTACCTATTCCAATTCTTTACCGAGGGCAAAGAGTACATAAGGAAGGATTTCGGATAGATTTACTGGTTGAAGATAAAATTATCGTCGAGCTCAAATCCGTGGAGAAAATACAGGCCGTTCATAAAAAGCAACTCCTAACATATTTACGTTTAGCTAGAAAGCCCCTTGGCTTATTAATAAACTTCAATGAAACCTTGCTTAAAGACGGTATTATCAGAATTATCAATGATCCCCCCGGGGCGGATTGATGCTTGGCCTGATTTTTCCCTCTCAAAAAATCAGGCCAAATTATTTATCTCAGAAATCTCTGAGATCTCAAGCGAATGAAATGAGCGGGCGAGATAAAATCATGAATTTTATCCATCTCAACATCCATTCCCATTATTCCAAAGGTTGGGGCATCGGCACCATCGATGAGCTCTGCCGGACCGCTAAGGAAATGGGTATGAAAAGGCTGGCCCTGACCGATACCAACGGACTGTACGGGCTCGTCTTTTTTGTCCAGACGGCCAAAGAAATGGGTATCCAGCCTATTGTGGGAAGCGAGCTCGTATGCAATGGAAGGCGCGCCGTCCTGCTGGTAAAAAATCACGAAGGATATGCCAATCTTTCCCGGATCATATCAGCCCGCCAGTGCCACAAGGAATTTGATCTGATCCCGGCTCTCAGAGAAAAACGCGGGGGGCTCATCATCTTTTCGGACGATTTCAAGCTTTTAACCGCACTTAAACGGGATTCAACGGAAGATCTCTTCGTGGAGATGTCACCCGGCTTTCAGATGGCCCGCTGCTATGCCTTTTCCCGTAAGACCGGAATCCCACCCGTGGCCACCAACCGGGTCTATCTGGTCACAAAAGAGCAGTTTCGGCTCCACCGGATACTCAGGGCCTTATCCCTGAACAGCAAACTCTCCCGCCTGGGCCCTGACGATACATGTCAAGAGCATAATTTCCTGAACGCCCCCACTGCCATGATCGACCAATATCCCCATGCACCGGCCGCCATTTCGAACACACTCAAGATTGCTGAATCCTGTCTTAAGGAATGGGATTTTAACCGCATCATATTCCCCTGTTTTAAAAAGATGGGTGCCAGAGAGGCCTTTGATCGTCTTTATCATGCAACCTTAGCAGGATGCAGGCGGCGTTACGGGAAGATCACCCGGCCGGTCAAAGAGCGTGTGGAACATGAGATGCACATTATCCGGGAAAAGAACTTTGCCCATTACTTCTTGGTGGTAGCTGATATCGCACAAAGGGCCCGGCGGTCATGCGGAAGGGGAAGTGCTGCCTCATCCGTCGTTTCCTACGCCTTGGGAATCACACACGTGGATCCCATCAGGCACAATCTTTTCTTTGAACGGTTTTTGAATCCCGACCGCATGGACCTGCCCGATATTGACGTGGACTTTGCATGGGATGAGCGGGACCGGATCATCGACTATGTCTTTTCCAAATACGGAAACCGACGGGCCGCCATGGTGGCAAACCACAATACCTTCGCTGCCAGATCGGCCGTCAGGGAAGTGGCAAAGGTCTTCGGACTGACAGATAGCGAAATCGGCAGAGTGACCGGCAAAATCGGTTTCGGCTGGAAGCTTAAGGAAATCTGGAAAGAGATCTCGAATCATCCTAAAATGAGGGAGATCGAATTTGAAAGACCCTGGTATGAAATCCTGGAAGCGGCGGTCCGTCTTGAAAGCCATTTCAACCACCTCTCCACCCACTGCGGCGGTCTGGTCGTGGTCCCTGATGAGATACGGCGTTACTGTCCCGTGGAAATCTCCGCCAAAGGGCTGCAGGTCCTCCAGTGGGAAAAAGACTCGGTCGAAGACGGGGGTTTGGTCAAAATAGACATCCTGGGCAACCGGACCCTGGGAGTCATCCGGGATGCTCTGGACCTGATCAAAAAAAACTACGGCCGCCGGATCGATTATGCTCAGTTGAATCCCATCAGTGACCCGCAGACGATAAAGGTCTTTTATGAAGGCAATACCTTCGGTGTCTTCTATTTTGAAAGCCCGGCCACAAGACAGGTCCTCACCAAAGTCAGGTCGGTATTTCGCTTTAAAGAGTATCTTACCAGGGACCACTTCCATCTTAATGTGGTGGTCACCTCCATCATCAGGCCCGCCTCCAACAGAAGCATACACACCTGGTTATCCAGACTGAAAGGAGAGCCCTGGGATCCGCCCCACCCGCTCTTAAGGCCAGCCCTTGAAGAGACCCTGGGGGTCATGGTCTTTCAGGAACAGCTAAGCCAGGCAGCCATTCACCTGGCAGGATTCGATCCTGGCGAGGCCGAGACTCTAAGGAAGATAGTAAGCAAAAAGCATAAGGAGGAAAAACTCCGTGACTTCCATGCTCGCTTTGCTAAAGGGGCAAAAGATAGGGGCGTGGATATGAAGGTCATTGAGGAGGTCTGGCAGGCGATGATGGGCTTTGACGGTTACAGCTTCTGCAAGCCCCATTCGGCCAGCTATACCATGGTAGCATACAAGTCCGCCTTTTTGAGGGCCCACTAT
>CAZIXY010000057.1:0-13866 GCA_964543315.1 uncultured Desulfobacteraceae bacterium
CACCCTCACCCTCCCGCTTTGCGGGATTGCCGGACTTTTTACGAGTCCGTCAAAACTCATTTCATAAAATATAAAAGATTTGAGGGGCATCTGAGCAGTTACAAATTACAAACGATAAAACAAAGACAATAGGTTCTGAAAAAACGATCCGGCTCACTAAAATACAATGTTGCTCTTATCAAGATCCTCTTCTCTAATGGGGCCGAGCGTCGCAAGAGAAACTTTACCGTTCTCAAATATTCGGCCGGCAATTTCAACCACTTCGTCAACGTTAACACGTTCCAAATTTGATATCAGCTCATCATAATCCACATACCTACCGAAGAAGATTTCATTTTTCGCAATACGCATCATACGGTTATCAGCGCTCTCAGATGCCAGATAGATGCTCCCTATCAGATGGTCTTTTGCTGCGGTCAGATCCGATTTGCTCAGATCCCCCCTGCTTATTTTCTTGATCTCGGACTGGATCGTCTCCAGGACAGGATTTACATTCTGAAAATCAGTCGCAGCATAAATACCTAAAAATCCGGTGTCCACGTAAGCTGAAAGAAATGAATACACGGCATACGCAAGTCCCCGGTTTTCCCTTATCTCCTGAAAAAGGCGGGAGCTCATGTTGCCGCCCAGGATCGTATTGAAAATGGCGCAGGCAAATCGTCTGTCACTTGTTTGGGAAGGGGACTCCCCGCCCAAACAGATATGCACCTGTTCCAGTTCCTTGAAATTAACGGAAAAGCCCCCGTTGGTTCGTGGAATGCTTCTTTCGGAACTCTTTTTTACAGACGCCGGAGCGGACTGGAAAAAAGGCTCAAAGTAGGAGACCATTGAGTCGTGATCCACATTACCGGCCGCTACCAATAATATTTTCTCCGGTACATAATGCTCATTAATATATTTTAGAATTGTTTCCTTGCTGATCGCGGATACCGTTTCTAAAGTTCCCAGGATAGACATACCGATAGGGTGCCCTCCCCAGAAAAGCCGATTGAAGAGCACATGGATATTATCATCCGGCGCATCTTCCACCATGCTGATTTCCTGAAGAATCACCTGCCTCTCTCGCTCCATATCCTTAATATCAAAAGAGGAGTTCAGAAAGATATCAGAAAGAATACCAGCTAATGTTGTGAAGTGCTTGCCGAGAACTCTGGCGTGAAAACAGGTTGTCTCTTTTCCCGTAAATGCGTTGGATAGGCCTCCTATTGCGTCCAATTCCTTGGCGATCTGTAGACTGCTGCGAGCCCGGGTCCCTTTAAAAATCATATGTTCTATAAAATGGCATATTCCGTTCTCTTTCTCCAGTTCGTCACGTGAACCTGTATTCACCCAGATACCGAGCGAAACAGACTGCAGGTGCTCCAATTGCTCCGAAATAATCCTAACACCATTATTCAATACTGTTTTTCTATACATCATCCAGGCTTTCGCCCAACGCTGCTTTGCGGGAGAGGCGGATTTTTCCGTCATTATTCACTTCCAGAACCTTTACCAGAACTTCATCTCCTTCATTGAGTATGTCCGTAACCTTGTTCACCCTTTCTTTGTCCAGCTGTGATATATGAACAAGTCCGTCAGTTCCAGGAAAGATCTCAACAAAAGCCCCGAAATCCATAACTTTCACAACTTTACCCATATAAAGCTTACCGACCTCAGCCTCCTGAAGGATTTCATTGATCATGTTAATAGCGGTATCAACGCTCTCCTTGTCGGTTGAGGCAATGTTGACTTTCCCTTCATCATCCACATCAATTCTGGCCCCTGATGTATTCGTAATTTCCCTGATAGTCTTTCCACCCGGACCGATAAGTACCCTGACTTTTTCAGGTTTTATCTGAATTGTCGTTATGGTAGGAGCATGCTCGGAAATTTCACTCCTTGGCCTGGAGATAGTCTCATTCATCTTGTCCAGGATAAAAAGCCTTCCTTCCTTTGCCTGTTCCAGTGCCTGCCGCAATATCTCCCTTGTAATTCCGTCTATCTTGATGTCCATCTGCAAAGCGGTTATACCGTCGCGCGTGCCGGTAACCTTGAAATCCATGTCCCCGTAATGATCTTCATCCCCGATAATATCGGTCAGCACAACCATCTTATCTCCATCTGAAACAAGCCCCATCGCCACTCCCGCAACCGAATCCTTGATTGGAACGCCCGCGTCCATGAGGGAAAGGCAGCCCCCGCATACACTCGCCATGGAAGAAGAGCCATTGGATTCAACGATTTCGGATACAACACGGATACAATATTCAAATTCATCCTTTTTCGGCACCACCGGCATTAGAGCGCGCCGCGCGAGCGCTCCATGTCCTATTTCCCTGCGTCCCGGGCCGCCGAGCCTTCTCGCCTCACCCACGCTGTATGGTGGAAAATTGTAATGGAGTATGAACGACCTGAAATCCTCCCCATAGATGGATTCAATCTTCTGTTCATCCTGTTCGGTTCCCAGGGTTGTCAAAACAATTGCCTGTGTCTCACCGCGCGTAAACAAGGCTGAACCGTGAACACGGGGCAGGAGCCCCACCAGGCATTCTATGGGCCTGACCTCGGTAAAAGGACGCCCGTCAATCCTTTTCCCCTCTTCCAGAATCATCTGTCGCACCATCTCTTTTTCCAGATCATGCAATAACTCACTAATCTCTGCTTCCCTGCCTTCATATGACTCAGAAAGTTTTTCCAGTACGGAATTCACAACCTCCTTATTTTTTTTCTGTCGTAACATTTTATCGGCAGTCGTAATAACCTCCCTTAAAAGAGGCCTTCCTGTTTCGACGACCTTCGCGTAAAGTGTCTCATCAACAGTTACTTGCGGAATCATCCTTTTTTGCTTTCCGATTTCTGATTTTATCCGCTCCTGAATATCAAGCATCGGCATCATTGCTTCGTGACCGAAAAAGATCGCATCGATCATATCCGCCTCGGATACAAAAAATCCCCCAGCCTCCACCATAACAATGCCGGAGCGATTTCCAGCTACAACCAGATCAATATCGCTGTCTGCCTGCTGAATAACGGTTGGATTCGCAATAAACTGCCCGCCAACTCTTCCCACACGCACTCCCGCGATAGGTCCCATAAATGGAATATCCGAGACCTCAAGCGCCATTGAAGCGCCAAGGAGGGCCAATACATCCGCCTCATTTTCCTTGTCCGTTGACAGGACACTGGCAATCACCTGTGTTTCGTAATGATAGTTTTTTGGGAAAAGTGGTCTTAAAGGCCTGTCAATCAAACGAGAGGTCAGAGTCTCCTTCTCGCTTGGCCGACCAATATCCCTCCGGAAAAAATTTCCGGGAATTCGCCCACCCGCATAGGACATCTCCTGGTATTCCACAGTGAGAGGAAGAAAATCGATTCCCTCTCGGACTTCATCTGTTGAAACAGCGGTAACCAGAACAACCGTCTCTCCGAGTGTCACAACGACAGAGCCGCAGGCCTGTTTGGCTACGCGGCCAATCTCAATATGTATGGTCTGATCGTTAATCTCTATTGAGTAGTTCTTTATCATAACCTAATCCATCCTTTCACTGCCTTTTATTCCCGATTGAACATTCACTGCTTTCAGTCAGCGATTCGCATTCTTACAATCCATAATCATCTTTACAGCATTTTACTTTCTTATACCAAGCTCCTTAATAACACTCCGATATTTTTTCACATCTCTCTTTTTCAAGTAATTAAGAAGTCTCCTCCTTTGCCCTACCAGTTTTAACAATCCCCGACGTGAATGGTGATCTTTTTTGTGTACCTTAAAATGGTCCGTAAGGTATTTGATTCGATTACTGAGTAGTGCAATCTGAACCTCAGGCGAACCGGTATCGTTTTCATGAAGTTTGAACTCATCAATAATCTCCTTTTTAACTTCAGGCGTTAAAACCACTTGCTTTACCTCCTATCAAATATTTGTTTAAACCAACATAAAAATTCCCGATAACATATCACGGCAGCTAAGCCGTAATCTCTTCCTGAAACCGTTTCATTCAGGTAAAAACCCTCTCAATTCTTACTTCACCATGGCCAACCCCCCCGCTGTTTTTTCCTCTGATAATGGCTACAAGCTCATCCCCGCTGACCAGTTTTATGTACTCATTGACACGGCCGGCCGATCTCGAATCGCCGGCAATTTCTTCCCAGCCGGGCCTGTACCCGTTCCTCACCTTTCCTGTAATGGTTCTGTTTATTTTTATCTCCCCCATTCCTGGAAGCGCATCCCTCAATGGAATAATTTTTTTTTGCAGAAACAAATCATTACCCTTTCTCGAAATCTCTCTGGAACTCAGGGCATTGGATGCCTCGAAAGAACCGGAAGCCTTCCTTCTCAATGATTTAAGATGGGCTCCCGTTCCAATTTCCCTGCCCAGGTCATATGCAAGACTCCTGATATAGGTCCCACTGGAACAGGTCACTTCAATAGAAATATCAGGCAGATCGATTGAAATGATCCCGAGAGAAAATACAGTCACTTTCCTTTTCTTAAGATTTATTTCAATGCCTTTCCTCGCCAGCTTATATGCGCGCGTGCCCTTGTATCGCACTGCTGAAAAAGCAGGCGGTGTCTGCTGGATTTCTCCCACAAACATTCCGGCCTTTTCTCTGATGAATGCCGGCTTTATACGGGGCACTTTCCTTTTCTTAATCACCTGCCCGGTAGGATCCAAAGTATCAGTTTCCACTCCAAGCCTCACAATGGCTTGATAAACTTTCTTTTCAGACATGACAAAACTTGAGAGCTTGGTTCCCTGGCCCACAAGAATTATCAGCAACCCGCTTGCGAATGGATCCAAGGTGCCTGCATGTCCTACCTTAGGAGTTTTTGATTTGCCTAAGACGGATTTGACCTTCCTGACCACTCCATAAGATGTTTCCCCCTCATGTTTATCAATCAGGAGTATCCCATCAGTTGCGTTTCCCATCTAAACCCCGGTAAAACCGGGCACCAGCTTCAAGTTTAAAATAAATAACTGCTGGAACCCGATTGCTGATAGGTCACAAAAACCGTACAGCTTCCGTTAAAAAATCCTTCTTCAGTGTCCCAATCGATCCGTGACAATCGAACCCTGCGGCCCTTGCATGTCCTCCGCCCCCAAAGCAGGATGCCAACACTGCCACGTTCACCGTCTTGTTGGATCGCAGGCTGAATTTGTAGTTATTTTCATCCGTCTGGCGAATCAAAACAGCCAGCTCAACACCCCATGTGAACCTGGGATAGTCTATGAAGCCCTCACAATCTTCCCTATATGCCTGTGCCTTTTCAAATATATCCAAGGAAATGGTCATCATGGCAATTTTGCCCTGATGGTGAAATTCGATAGTACCCAGGGCCATTTCCAGCAATCTCAATCTTGAGAGACTGTAACCGTCCATGATCCTCCGGGATACTTCCCAAGGTTTTACACCATACTCCATCATTTCCGCTGATATTCTCAGCGATGCCGAGGTTGTATTCTCGTACCTGAATGCACCTGTATCGTTCTGAATAGCGATAAAGATGTTCTCCGCGACATGATACCCGATAGGGAGGCCCGCAACCCTGATCAATTCAAATACCATTTCCCCTGTCGAAGAGCTGCTTGAATCAACAAGATTCAAATCACCGAAAAAATCATTTGTTTCGTGATGGTCAATGTTTATCAGTGGCTTGCGTCCCTCGAGACAAGCCCTGTGCTTTCCCAACCTGGACATCCCGGCACAATCCAAGGCCAAAACAGCGTCAAATTTCTTTTGTGAATCAAATTCCTGCACAATCATGTCCGCGTCTTTTAACAGGCTGAAGGGAGCAAGAACGGGCTCCTGGGTTAACAGAACGACATCCTTTGCCGAATCAAGCAGTGCTTTGCCGAGGGCGAGCATGGATCCTATGCCGTCGGCATCAGGGTCAATGTGCGTTGTGAGCAAGAAAAAGCTCCCTTCATTCAGAACACTGGCTATCTTTTCCGTTGACACTTATTCCCCACGCGTCATGCCGTCATTTTTATGTATTTCTTCAAAAATCCTGTCTAAATGACTCCCGCTTTCCAGGGACGGGTCGTGCACAAATTTTATTTCCGGCACATATCTCAACTTCATTCGAAGCCCGATCTCTCTCTTGATAAAACCTTTCGCACTGTTCAGGCCGTCCAGCGCCTTTTTAATCTCGCTTTTTTTACCTATGGCACTGAAGAAAACTCTTGCAATTTTCAGGTCATTGCTAAGTTTGATCCCGGTTACCGTAACACCTTGAACCCTGGGATCCTTGACTCTGTTAAGGAGGAGTATCGCAATTTCTTTGAGGATTTGATCCCCTACCCTTACCGCTCTTTTACCGGCTAACATTTCCGCATTCGGAATTCGGAATTCGGAATTCGGAATCTAAAGACTCAATATTCCGCTCTCCGCATCCCTATTTCCGCTTTCCTCCTCTGTTCGATGTTCATTTACAGATTAAGGATCTCCATCTTGGAATTCACCATCGGCGCAAGGTAAAGTGAGTCAAGAAATTCAAGGATATGATTTAAGGAAGAATCAATGTGGCGCCTGTCGTTTCCGATTGCACTGATGCCTAACTCGATTTTCTGCCACTTGTCATTGGAACCGATTTCCGCAATGGACACATTAAATTTCGATTTCACCTTATCAATCATACTTCTGACAACTTTCCTTTTTCCTTTTAGAGATCGGTTCTCGGGCAAACAGAATTCTATTTTTAGGGTACCTACGACCATAGCGCGCTTTCAAATACCATTCCTCTTGAATGGTTCATATATTATGTTCTGGTCAAAAGATATCGGATTTACCCGAAGATGCCTGCTGCTGTATATGGAAAAGGTTAAAGCTCCGCCTGTACCTCCTCCAACTGGTAGACCTCGAAGACGTCGCCCGGCTTGATATCCTGAAAATTCTCCAGCCCAATACCGCATTCATATCCACTCTGGACCTCTTTCGCATCTTCCTTGAAACGCCTGAGCGACGCGATTTTTCCATCGAAGACGACCACATCGTCACGCAAAAGCCTCACATTAGCATTTCTTTCAACATGCCCGTCCGTAACCTGACAGCCCGCAACCGCACCTACTTTAGGAACACGGAATATCTCCTTAATATCGACACGCCCGATTATGTGTTCCTCATAAACCGGTTCCAGCAATCCAGCCATGGCCATCCGGATATCCTTGACCACATTGTAGATAACGTCGTAATATCGAATGTCTACATTTTCTTTCTCCGCTATCTCACGAACGCGCGGGTTTGCCCTAACATTAAATCCGATAATAATGGCGCCTGATGCGGATGCCAGCATGACGTCCGACTCGGTAATAGCGCCGGTGGCCGAATGAATAATTTTCACCTTAACTTCTTCAGTACTTTGCTTATCCAGCGATTCTGAAACCGCCTCTAAAGAACCCTGCACATCCGTCTTAAGAACGATGTTGAGTTCCTTCACATCTCCTTCTTTTATCCTCTCGAAAAGATCATCGAGACTGACTAACCCCCTTTTGACTGTTTCAAATTTTTTGCTCCCGGATTTGCGGTGTTCAATGACCTGTTTCGCTCTTTTCTCATCCTGAACGGCGATAAATTCATCACCAGCCATTGGGACACCGGATATTCCGTACAACTCAACAGGGACCGAAGGCCCGGCGGACTTCATGTGCTTTCCCCGTTGATCAAGCATAGCCCTCACCCGACCGTAATGCTCACCGCATACGAAGTAATCCCCTTGATGCAGTGTCCCATTCTTAATAAGAACCGTGGCTACAGGTCCTTTGCTCTTGTCCAGGGCCGCCTCGATAATGGTCCCCCTGGCCGCCTTATGAGGGTTTCCCTTTAGCTCAAGAATCTCCGCCTGAAGCAAGATAAGGCTTAGGAGTTCATCTATGCCTTCACCCGTCTTTGCCGAAATATTTCCAAAGATGGTATCTCCCCCCCAGTCTTCAGGAGTGAGGCCAAGCTCAGCCAGTTCCCTATTGACCTTTTCAGGACTCGCTTCCGGTTTGTCTATCTTGTTAACGGCTACAACAATAGGGATATCAGCCGCTTTGGCATGATTGATGGCTTCCTTTGTCTGAGGCATCACACCATCGTCTGCAGCTACGACCAGCACGATAATATCCGTAACCTTTGCACCCCTGGCACGCATGGCTGTAAACGCTTCATGCCCGGGGGTGTCAAGAAAAACCATATCACCCCCATCGGCTTCCACGTAATAAGCCCCGATATGCTGGGTAATACCACCGTATTCACCTCCTATAATATTGGAATTCCTTATGTAGTCTAAAAGAGATGTTTTTCCGTGATCCACGTGGCCCATAATCGTCACTACCGGGGGCCTTACTTCAAGGTCTTCAACTCGGTCCTCAGTCTCCTCAAGAAAACCTGCCTCCTCGAAAACATCCAGCTCCAGCTCGTAGCCCAAGTCGTCAGCAACTACAGATGCTGTCTCGAAATCTATGGCTTCGTTAATGCTGGCCCGGTATCCAAGGCTCATCAATCTCTTGATCAGCTCCGTTGATTTGATCCCCATGACTTTTGACAATTCAGCAACGGAAACAAGTTCTTGAACTTTTATCCTTCTCTTAATGGCTTTCGGGACCGTAATTTCGGTCTGCTTCAGTTTTTTCGTGTCTTCCTTGGCTTTTACACCTTTCCTTCGCATGCGCTTTCTGGGACGGCCATCGTAAAGATCCGCCCTTTCATAAACTTCCTTCTTTCGATGCCGGAAAGGCACTTTTCGCGATACTTCTTGCTTTTCAAAATCTTTTTCTTTTTTCTTTTTTCCTTTTTTCTTTCTTTTTGGCTTTACGCCCTCATCCTTTTTAGGTAATTCCCCCACCACGACCTCGGGTTTAGATGCCTCTGGAACTTCCGGACCAGTATCCACAGGCTTCTTTTTGGCCTTTTTAGCCAACAATTTCCCCAGAGGGCCCTCTTCCGCTCTCTTTATAATCTTGGCTGGCTGATCAACCTTCTTTTTTTTCGCCTTCTTGGGCTTGGCCATGGCCTTGCGGGCCGGCTTAACAGCCTTTTCGGGGCTGACGGACGATTCTGTCTTTTCCGTCTGAATGACGGCTTCGGGGATTTTTTCAGGAGCAGGAAGATCTTCCTCTGCTTTTAATTCAATTTCTTGAGTGGTTTCACCCTCGGCGGCCATTTTGACCTTGGACTCCTTTTCAGCGTCCTCAGGCGCCGCCGGGATTTCGGTTACTGCTTCCGGCTGTTCGCCTTCTTCAGCCGGCTTTTCAGGTCTCAGTGCATCAGGCTTCTCCTTCACTTCTTCCTCAACTGCCTTTAACTCACTGAGATCCTGCGTTACTTTCACTTTCTTGCGCCGGCGAATAACAGTGGCCTTTATCCGTTTCTCCTCAATGACTTCCGTTACTTTACCGGACACAATTTCTCTTGCCCTTACAGTCGCGTCTTCATCAAGGGTGCTCATGTAATTTTTAATATTTATACCGCCGGCAAGTAACTTCTCCACAAGCTCTTTGCTGTCTAAGTTAAGTTCTCTAGCCAGTTCATAGACTCTGACCTTAGCCATAAATTCCCCCAAAAGTTATTTAAATTCTCGCCCCTTAGATCCGGATTATTCTAATGGGCTTGCTATTTTTCAAAAGTATTGGCATTAACGTTCACTCTTCCATACCTGTTGAAACCACTGTGCCATTACCCATAAACATTACAAGTAAATTATGATAAGTCCTCTATCAAAAAAAGGAGTTATTCATTATTTGCAAAAACGTGCTCCTCATTAATCGCTATAGGAATCCTTTTTCTAAATGCCTTCATAAGTCGTTTGTCCCTTTCCAAGTTTTCCCAGCAGGACTTCCGAGGACATACATAGGCACCTCTGCCCTTTCCCTTTAGATCAGTATCCCTGACTACCGATCCCTCGTCGTTTAATACGAGGCGAATCAATTCCTTCTTGTCCCGCTTTGTCCCACACGAGATGCACGTTCTTATGGGTATATGTCTTTTATTCCGCTCCGTCAGACGATTCTTTTTCACTTTCTTTATTGTCTTCCTGCCCGGAAAGAGTTCCATCCTGCACCTCTTCTGTATTGTCTTCTGCCTCCTCTGACTCAAGCTCCTTTTCTTTCATATAATTATTGGCACTCTCAATAAGTCCCTGTGCCCTCTTCTCATTCATCCCTCTGACCGCAATCAAATCTTCAACCATAGCCCCTGCCACATCCTCCGCAGACCTGAAGCCCTCATCATAGAGATCAGATGCACGTTTCTCACCCACCCCCGGTAAATCGAGCAGTGACTTGTATCCGTCCTTAAGCGTCTGATTGTAATTGGTTTCGCTGGTCACGTCCAACTTCCATCCCGTTAATCTGGACGCCAATCGGACATTCTGTCCCTTTTTGCCAATAGCCAGGGACAATTGGTCATCGGGGACCACTATTTCCATTGAGTGGTTCCCTTCATCAACAATCACCCTTACGATTTCAGCGGGTGCAAGGGCGTTACATATAAACTTTGCCGGATCATTATCCCACGTTATAATATCAATCTTTTCCCCTCGCAGTTCCTGAACAACCGCCTGAACTCTTCTTCCTTTCATGCCCACACACGCGCCCACGGGGTCCACATCAGAGTCCTTTGATGTAACAGCTATTTTCGTCCTGCTTCCAGGCTCCCTCGCGACCTGTATTATCTGAACAATCCCCTCGGTGATTTCCGGAACTTCGTTCTCAAAAAGCGTCGACACAAAATTAGGATGGGTCCTTGAAAGAATGATCTGCGGCCCTCGGCTGAACTGCCTGACGTCCAGGATATAGGCCCTGATACGATCTCCCTGTTTGTAAGATTCCTTTGGCACCTGCTCTTTAGAAGGCAGTTCCGCTTCCGTTCGGCCAAGGTTTACTACAATGGAACCCCTGTCGAATCGCTGCACAATGCCATTAATAATCTCACCACGCCTGTCCTTGAAGTCATCGTAGACTATATGCCTTTCAGCCTCTTTCAATCGCTGCATAATAACCTGCTTGGCGGATTGTGCTGCGATCCTTCCGAAAGTATCCGTATCCATCTTAACACCAAGGCTGTCGCCAATTTCAGATTCAGGATCAATTTTGTGGGCATCTTCAAGGGATATCTGAACATGTTCACTGGTCACATCTTCTACAACTTCCTTGAATTCAAAGACCTCGATCTCACCCAGTTCATCATTGTGGCTGACTTCCAGATCATAATCCGGGCCATATTTTTTTCGAGCCGCTGCTTTTACCGCCTCTTCAAGAGCTTCAATCAACACCGCCCGTTCGACACCCTTCTCACGGCATACTTGGTCGATCATCCTTGTCAAATCTGAAATCATAACTTTTTACCCCGCGAAAAATTAGGAATTCTCAATTCTCGAAATCATACACCAGATTGGCCTTTTCCACATCCCGCCAAGATAAAGAAACCAGATTGTTTTCCACCTCGAGGTACAAGATACCGTTCCTGAAATCCTTTAAATACCCGGTAAAATTCCTGCGCCCCTCTAATGGAACAGAAACCCTGGTCTTAATCTTTTTCCCGACAGCCCGCTGAAAATCCTTTTCTTTTTTTAGCGGCCTGTTTAGGCCGGGGGATGATACCTCCAGAATATATGCATGGCGAATAATATCTTTTACATCTATGATTTCATCTATTTCTCTACTCACCCTTGCACAATCATCCAGCGTAATACCGCCTTCCTTATCAACGTAAATCCTGACAGTCCATCTGCCATGGTGTGAAAGATATTCAATATCAACAAGCTCAACCTCCATTTCATCAAGGATGGGTTCAATGAGTTGAGATATTTCTCTTACTAAAACACTCGTAGTGTTTGCCACACCTATGCCCCGCGAAATTGAAGCACCTGCTTTCACTGCTTCGTACAGACAATAAAAAAGCGGGCTTTAGGCCCGCTTCATTCCTGCAGACTAAAATGTTAAATGATTTCTTACATAAAACCCCTAAAGGAATATGAAAAACCAACACAAAGTCCGCAATTCGAAGAAGGCCAACCATGACTCACAAGATTGGCAACCTCAAAGAGGGCAGCAGGCCTAATTTATACCAAAAAAATCCAAATGGAGCGGGCAACGGGGATCGAACCCGCGACACCAAGCTTGGGAAGCTTGTACTCTACCAACTGAGCTATGCCCGCTAACAATAACCACTTGAATTCTTCTTATATTTTACTCATCTGCAACAGTCAAGAGATATTTGAGTTCTTGACATCCCCATATTTCAAAAATCTTGACATTAAATGTCGATAAAAATACAATTTATAATAATTCGGTTTTTTAGAAAAACAAGTCCTGGATAAGACTGTGAAGGCCCGCCCTTCTCTTGTCGCATCCTAAAGATGTAGAATTTGCAGTAATTTGTTTCTTATGATGGCGGTGTAAAAAACTATTTGGCCGCTATAACTTATTTCATCCAAAATAGGAGCAATAAATATTCTTGGAAGATGATTCGGATCAAGGCCTCTTTGCTCTCTTAAAATCTTTGATCAGAAGAAAGTTTCATCCGGGCAACAGCAACGACCTTGCGGAAGAAATCCATGACCTTGTTGATGAAGGCCAGGCGAAGGGCCTTATCAGCAATGAAGAATCCCACATGGTCTACGGTGTGCTGGATTTGAAAGAGACCAGGGCTCATTCCATTATGATTCCGCGAACAGTTATTTCTTCAGCGCCCGTTAATTCCACGCTGGGTGAGGTCATTAAGCTGGTCAACGAATGCGGCCATACCAGAATTCCCATCCATAATGATAATATTGATGAGATCGTTGGCATTCTTCACGCAAAGGATCTCCTAAAGTTATGGGGCAAAGACCCAGATTCAGCCATACCGGTTGAAATCCTTAGGAAACCCTCCTTCGTCCCAGGGACGCAAAAAATCAACGAACTTTTCAAGGATTTGAAAAAGAGAAAAACCCATTTGGCTATAGTCACAGATGAGTATGGGGGTACGGCCGGTATAATTACTGTGGAAGATATTGTTGAAGAAATCGTTGGTGAGATCATGGATGAGCATGACAACGAAAAATCCCTCATGACAATAATCGATGACACATCGCTCCTTGTTGATGCCCGTTTGGAGGTTGAAAAATTGGAAGAACATCTCGGTGTGGAATTGCCAAAAGGAGAATTTGAATCCGTTGGGGGTTTTGTCATCCATCTCGTGGGGAGAATCCCGCGAGTGAATGAAAAGATCGCCTTTAAAGAACTTGAAATTGTTGTTAAAAAGGCCGATCAACGCAAAATTGAAAAAGTCCTAATCACACACAAGCCCACTCCCGGTCTTTCCGAAAAAGAAAGAGACCCTCTGTACTGACCATGAGCCTGTCGGGGAACCGGTTCTATTGGAGACTGATGGAAAATCTCCAGATACATGGCATCCGAAATCCCGAGGAATGAGTCGTATATACTAGTACGCCGCAGTGACGAGGGATGAGGATAACGCGGCCCTTCGGCTTTGCTCAGGACCGTGAGTCCCTCGACGTTGCTCGGGACCGTGAGCTTGTCGAACGGCATGTCGAACGGTAGATGGGGGTTTTCCGACAGCCTCATAGGTTCCACAAACACCAATATTACAGGGAGGAAGAATTACCACGTCATGCGTTCGACAAACGACTTTAGCCTTTCTGGTTTTAACGGCGGGCGTTGGAGACTGATTCACAAGGTATCATTAGCCATGCTTTCAGGCGTCATGTTGACGGCGTCCTTTCCGCCACTCAGGCTCTCCTTTCTGGCATTTTTTGCATTGGTACCGCTCATAATAAGCATTAAAAATGAGCCTTTCTCCAATATATAACGATCCTTAAACGAACCGGGTTCGCCTTCGTCACCGTTGCATATCAAAACAACATCAGGACTGTTCCACGCGAATTTCCATTTAGCTGCAGTT